>JAHXIM010000391.1 GCA_025655635.1 gamma proteobacterium symbiont of Lucinoma myriamae
AAGCAATGGATCATTGCTTTTTTGTCCCTGATATTTGTGCTGTATTATCACTTGTTTTTGATTCAAATTGATATCATATTTTTGTAACGAACGATAACAATATGATCATGAACAATAAAAATAGAATCAATATTGTACGATAATCTATTGTGTCATTGAGATTGTCATTTTTCAGGGTCGACTAAGTATTAATATTCACAGTAAAAAGAGTTCATTATTTTTGGTTCATTTATGTCATATTTAAAATTTTCACAATAATACACACAATATAATGCTTTTATTCAAGGTTTTTGTTATAGTTTAAATACCTTATTAATTTAGTTGGTTATTTTAGTATTGATTAAACTTTATTTAATCGATAATTCTAGATCGATAGCTCTAGCGTCGTTACAACTAATAATAAGAATGCTCTGGGACATCCACCAGAAAAGCGTATTTGATATTCTCAGCGCTTAATAGATAAAAAAGCCCTAAATATTGAGATTATAGTATGACCAGTATAAGTAACTCTGATAATATTTATCAGAACCAGCATAAAATGAATAAAGTTGAAAAGAATGAGCCTGTTGTTCCGATAAAAGGCAATCAAAAGGAGACCAATATTGCAATATTGGCTGAAACACTGTTTCTTGCAAATCTTTTACTTATCCCGGTAATACCCTTTCTTGTGCTTTGGTATCTGTTTAGAAAGTATGCAAATAAACCTCATTCCATCGCTTACAATCACCTCCGACAAACTTTAATTGCCAGTGTTTTAGCTGGTGTTTTTATTGTTATTATCGTCGCTATTTTTTACTTCTTCAGCAGCACGAGCGCCGCGATAACCTGGACAATTATTATTACTTACCTGACCTGCGTGCATAGTGTTTTCGTTATGCTGGGTATTTATGGATTGTCAAAAGCAATGGTAGGGCAAACAGTGAAGTTTCCATTAATCGCTTAGCAGTTGAATAGAGATTCATGGATTTTTTTTATAAAAAGCCAAACTCACTTTTCAGTTGCTAATAAAATCAACCCATTGTTTTTGTAATAATTTATCGGTGCTTGCTATGACTTTTTTTGCATTTAATGATTCTTCAAAAACAGCTTTTCTGTCCATAGTGCATGTTAAACAACCAGATTCTTCGGCAATAAGTAACCCTGCAGCATAGTCCCACAGCATTTGTTTACCATGCAGATAGATATGGCATCTGCCCATTGCCAACCAGCACCAATCCAGAGCAACGGAGCCAAAACTTCGTTGTGAACGATATGGTGAGTCTGTAACCAGCTTAATGGACAAGTCATTGGGCAGGCGTTTAAAATCAACTATTGCCATACATTCAGATAAGTTTTCAGGTGGTGCAGCAGAGCGTAAAATTATCTGACTATTTAAGCGTGCACCCTCGCCTTTTATCGCAGTAAAACATTCATCACGAACCGGATCATAAATCAAACCAAGCACTGTTTCACTATTAACAATTAAAGCTAATGATATGGAAAAATAAGGTAATGTTGCGGCAAAATTACTGGTACCATCAATAGGATCAAGACACCAGTAACCCGAATGGTTTTCTGTAAAAAAAGAATTAAGCTCAGCTTCACTCAATTCTTCTGCAAAAAAACCAAATTCAGGAAAATACTTAGCTAACGCCGATTTAATGGCATTTTGAACATCAATATCAGCCTGTGTAATTAAAGAGCCATCAGCTTTACTTTGTGCCTTAACTTTTGAGTAACAGGGTAATAAAATCGAATTAGAAATACCTTTAATAATAGATTCTATCTCATTGATATTTAAATTTTTTTCATTCATATTATTTGTGGATTGTATTATTGATAAGTGTTGTTAAAGAAATAGCTGATATCACTCATTGCCTGAAATTCTTCAATCTTAATATCGGCTTTTTTGAAATCCAGAGCATCAGGGTAACCACTGGCCTGCTCGGCTTTTTGCTTAGCATCTTCACTCCAGCTAATGATCCAATGAGCAATTTCTGGAATATTATTACGTTCAATGAGTTCTGCAGCATTGTTTAATATCTGGTAAAAACCATTACGTGATAAAGAACTATAGATATCTGCCAATAAAGTAATATTATGCTGCTCCAAACCCTGTTGTAATTGCAGCATTTTTTCATGCATTAATTTATCACGGGTTTTAGCAGAATGAGCTTTTAAGCAATCCTGAATAGCCTGATAATTATCGCTACCCTGAGAGTCACTGGAGAAAGTACTGACAAAGGCCTCCAAAACATTGAGTGCCTCATGTACATTAGCAATATTTCTTGAACGGGAAATAATTTTATTACAAAAAGCATCTAACTGCTTAGTATCAATCTTTAATGTAAGGCCAATATGAGAAGAAGAGGTATCTGGATTCATTTTTATAAGCCGTAAACAATAAAGAAAAAATATAAATTAAGGGTTAATCAGAGTTTTTGTTGGCGACAAATTCATCTCTACTCTGTTTTGCACGCGTAAAACTCTTCATTAAAAAATCACCATCACCCAGTTGCAAAGCATCACGTAATTGATTTAAATCAGAGCAGAAATAGTCAAGGTGCTCAAGCAAAGCCTCTTTATTAGCCAGACAAATATCCTGCCACATAGCAGGATCACTGGAAGCTATTCGGGTAAAATCCCGGAAGCCGCCGGCTGCATTTTCAAAAATTTCCTGCTTTTCATCTAAAGTGGTTAAGGTATTAACCAGTGAAAAAGCCAGTAAATGGGGCAGATGACTGGTGGCAGCCAAAACAAGATCATGATGATGAGCATCCATCATCACCACTTGTGCACCCGCTGCTACCCACATTTGACTCACTATATTTACGGCATCAGGATTTGTCTGTTCAAGCGGTGTCAAAATAACACGATGATCCTGATAAAGTGTAGCAAAAGAAGCTTCTACACCAGTATTTTCAGTACCTGCTATAGGATGTCCAGGCACGAAATTTTCAGGCACGTGATTAAATACAGCTTTAGCCGCTTCAATTACACTGGACTTGGTACTACCGCCATCGGTAATGATAGCACCTTCCTTCATTGTCTCTTTTATCTGCGAAAATACTGATTGAAAACTACCCACAGGTGTTGCGATAAAGATTAAATCGGAGGATTTGACCGCTTGTTTGATATCCTGGGAATAATCATCAATCACACCCAGTTCTACAGCTTTTTCAAGATTCGCAATATTACGTCCACAACCAGTGATATGCTTTACCAGACCTGCCCGCCTGACAGCCTGCGCAAATGAGCCGCCAATTAAGCCCACACCAATAATACATAAGTGTTCAATTTTATTTACTGAGGCGGTATTAGATGAGCTCATCAGATTAATACTTTTTTAAGCGCTTCTAAAACCCGGTGATTTTCATCCATTGTACCAATGGATATTCTCAAGTGTTCCGGCATTTGATAATTGGCAACAGGTCGGGTAATAACACCTTCATAGAGAAGTTTTTCATAGATAGCAGCGCTGTCTGCACCAGTTTGTACGCATACAAAATTACCCGCTGATGGAATATAATTCAAATCAAGTGATTTAAAACCATCAGTAAGATAAGTCATCCCCTGCCAATTCAAGTCAACTCCTAACTGCAAATGTTGTGTATCATCCAAAGCTATCGCTGCTGATTCCAAAGCAAAGGTATTATTATTGAAAGGTTGTCTGATACGGTTTAGCAGCTCAGCTATAGCACTTGATGAAAGAGAATAACCCACTCTAAAGCTGGCTAAACCATAAGCTTTTGAAAATGTACGGGTAATGACCAGATTTTTAAAATCCGCTAATGAAGAAATCATTGAATGATAACTTTCTGAAAAACCTGACTGAGGGTGTGCGGCATATTCTTCATAAGCTTCATCAATAACAACAACAATATTTTTTGGTACTTTTTGTAAAAAAGTTCGTAAATCATCTGCTGATAAGCATGTACCTGTTGGATTGTTAGGATTGGCAATAAAAATTAAACGGGTTTTATCACTGATTGCTGTCAGCATAGCATCCAGATTATGCCCCCAGTTAACAGCCGGAGTAATTACAGCAGTAGCACCGATGGCCTGAGTGGCGATGGGGTAAACCGCAAAAGCATATTGTGAAAAAATGACTTCATCATTTTTACTGGCAAAGGTTCTGGCCAGCATATCTAAAATGTCGTTAGAACCATTACCCAGCGTAATTTGATCAATCGATAAGTCAGAAATTATTGGTGAAAATTTATCAAGCAGTTTCTTTTTTAACACAAAACCATTGCCGTCAGGATAACGAGATAGTTCCTGAGGTTTTTTCAATAACGCGCTTAAGTGGCTAATTACATGAGGACTGGGACCTAATGGGTTTTCGTTAGAAGCAACCTTTACCGCATTTTTTACACCATATTCACGTTCTAATTCATCAACAGGCTTGCCCGGAATATAGGGATGTAAAAGAGCAACACATTCTACTGCTTGTGGACTTTTTGTTTTTAATAGAACGCTTTGCGACATTATAAAACTGCCTTTGGATAAGAACCCAGTATTTTCATAATACGTGACTGCTGTTTAATTTCATCGAGTGCCGCAGCCACGGCAGGATTAGAAATGTGACCGTCAATATCAATAAAAAATAAATACTGCCATAAACCACTTTTTGAAGGTCTGGATTCAATACGTGTCATAGACAAATCTTTTTCTGCTAATGGTTTAAGCAAATTATGTAATGCACCGGATTTATTAGCAGAAGCAACCATAATTGATGTTTTATCTATGCTTCTGGAAACTGTATCATCAGCATCTCCAGTACAGGAGGGACCAACATCCTGTTTACCCAGAATAATGAAGCGAGTGGTATTATCAGGTTCATCTTCAATTTTTTCAGCCAGTAGATTAAGCTGGTATATTTGTGCTGCCGCAATACTGGCAATTGCAGCCGCGCCTTCCTCTTGTGAAGCAAGACGTGCTGCTTCAGCGTTACTATTGACAGGAATACGCTCAACATCAGGCAAACGGCTATCCAGCCATTCACGGCATTGAGCTAATGATTGCTGATGAGAATAGATTTTTTTTATGTGGGACAGTGATTCATCACCAGACATTAAGTATTGATGAATTCTAAGAGAGACTTCGCCACAAATCTTTAATGGCGATTCAATTAACATGTCAAGAGTATGGCTAATAATCCCTTCAGTGGAATTCTCAACCGGTACGACACCATAGTGACAAGAGTCTGCATCAACTTCACGAAAGACTTCATCAATACTGGTAAAAGGTATTGTTTTTACGGAATGACCAAAGTGTTTTAAAGCAGCTGCTTGAGTAAAAGTTCCTTCAGGCCCCAGGAACGCAATTTTCATTGGTTGTTCAAGGGCGAGGCAGGCTGACATGACTTCACGAAAAAGACGAGCCATCTCTTCATTACTAATAGGGCCTTGATTACGATCCATTACTTTACGCAAGACCGATGCTTCACGTTCTGGACGATAAAATATAACTTTTTCACCATCTTTAACATGTGTCAGTTTAGCATCAGCTACTTTCTTTGCACAAGCAGCACGCAGATTCAGTAATAACTGAATCTGCTGATCAAGATCATCGATTTGATCACGTATTTTTATGAGATCATCACTCAAGGCCTTCTATCCTACTTAACGATTTTTGTAATAAAGTATTGGCAAAACTTATGATAAAACTCTAACAGCAAGAACACCATCAATCGCTTCAAGGGCATCAACTATATCGGTAGGAACCGTGCCATTAACATCAACAATGGTATACGCTAGGTCACCTTTTGATTTATTAACCATATCAGAAATATTCAAGTTGGCATCAGCAAGCAATGAAGATATTTGTCCCAGCATATTAGGAACGTTTGAGTTAGCAATCGTAATACGATGGCAGCCTTCAGCTTTAGGCATATTCACTTCAGGGAAATTGACTGATAATTTAATATTGCCATTTTCTAAATATTCACGAACATTATTAGAAACAATAATGGCACAATTATCTTCTGCATCCTGAGTTGAAGCCCCTAAGTGAGGTAAAGTCACTACATTAGGTACATCTTTAAGCGTATTATTTGCAAAATCATTAATATAACCATAAACGTGACCTGATGTTAATGCTTCAGCCATCGCTTCATCATCAATAATTCCACCACGGGCAAAGTTGAGAATGGTTGCTTCTTTCTTAAGCAGCTTAATACGGTCAGCATTAAGCATATTGCGTGTAACATCTATCAATGGAACATGAAATGTTAGAAAATCAACTTTTGGCAGCATGGCATCAAAACTAGCAGCTTGTTCTACACTTGAAGAAATCATCCAGGCACCTTCAACGGTTAAGCCAGGATCAAAACCAATCACATTCATACCTAGATCTTCAGCCACTTTAGCCACTGCACGACCAATGGCGCCCAGACCAACCACACCTAATGTTTTACCCGGTAATTCAAAACCACCAAAGTTTTTCTTACCGGCTTCAACAGCCTTGCTGATCTCTTCATCTGTACCTTCCTGACCTTTGGCAAACTCCCAGGCAGGGCCAATATGACGTGCAGACATCAGCATACCAGCAAGCACAAGCTCTTTGACTGCATTAGCATTTGCACCGGGTGCATTAAATACAGGAATACCTTTTGCACTCATTTTATCAACAGGGATATTATTAACACCAGTACCTGCACGACCAACCGCTTTCAAACTTTCAGGAATTTCCATATCATGCATTTTAAAAGAACGCAGTAAAATACCATCCGGATGTTGAATTTCAGAGGCAATTTCATAGCTTTCTCTCGAAAACTTCTCAAGACCAGCCACAGAGATATTGTTTAGTGTTAAGATTTTATTCATATTCATTGATTTCCATCGCTACAGGGAATGGTACATCCCGTCCCCTGTTAATTTCTTAAACTGCTACTTATAAAGAAGCAGACTATTAAAGAGGTAATATCAGGCGTTTGCTTGAGCAAATTCTTTCATAAACTCAACTAAGGTATCAACACCCTCTTCCGGCATAGCATTATAAATGCTGGCACGCATACCACCAACTGAACGATGTCCTTTTAATGTAGCCAGACCTTTTTTGGCTGCCTGTTCAAGGAATGCCGCATCTAAATCGGCACTTTTTAAAGTAAATGGTACATTCATCCAGGAACGATAACGTGTTTCGACTGGATTAGCATAGAAATCACTGCCATCAATTGCAGCATAGAGTTTATCAGATTTGTCTTTGTTGATCTTACCAATGCCTTCAAGACCACCCTTGCCGAGAACCCAGTCAAAAACCAGACCAGCAAAATACCAGCTATAGGTGGGCGGTGTATTGTACATAGAGTCATTATCAGCATGAATTTTATAATTCAGCATAGCAGGTGTGCTTTCTGATGCTTTACCAATCAGATCTTCACGAATAATAACCAGTGTCAGACCTGCAGGTCCCACATTCTTTTGTGCACCGGCGTAGATCATACCGAACTTTGACACATCAATAGGACGAGATAATATGGTTGATGACATATCGGCAATTAATGGTACATTACCCGTATCAGGAATATAGTCAAATTCAACACCACCAATGGTTTCATTAGGTGTGTAATGTACATAGGCAGCATCCGGATTAAGATTCCAGCTGGAAAATTCAGGAATGGTAGTGAAACCGGAGTCTTCTGATGTGGTAACAACATTAACATCACAATAACGTTTAGCTTCTGCAATGGCTTTTTTAGACCACATACCGGTATTGACATAGTCAGCTGTCGTCTTATCACCTAATAAATTTAAAGGAATTGCACCAAATTGGCTGCTGGCACCACCTTGCAGGAAAAGGACTTTATAATTATCTGGAATAGACATCAGTGTTCTTAAATCAGCTTCGGCCTTACTGGCAATCGACATGAATGCTTTACCACGGTGAGACATTTCCATAACAGACATGCCCTCACCATTCCAGTCAAGCATTTCATCACTGGCTTTTTTAATGACAGCTTCAGGTAACATTGCCGGACCGGCACTAAAATTGAAAACTCTAGACATTTGATATCCTTGTATGCTTTAAAAGAAAAATGATTATAGTGACATAGTTACCTATACCATAAAGTTATAAAGGTAATTACGCACAAAAGCATTTATTCCAACGATATATTCAGGAATAAATGCTAAGAAAAATTACTCTTCCGTTGGTGTATTGTCAGCGGGAGGCTGTGGCTCTTCGTTAGCTGATGGCTCTTCACCTTCAATCTCTTCATCATCATTAACAGTTTCACAAACACGTTCGATTTGAACCAGTTTTTCGTCTTTAGTTAAACGAATCAGGCGAACACCCTGGGTATTT
Organism: gamma proteobacterium symbiont of Lucinoma myriamae; assembly: GCA_025655635.1. Taxonomy (GTDB): domain Bacteria; phylum Pseudomonadota; class Gammaproteobacteria; order GRL18; family GRL18; genus GRL18. The sequence continues at coordinate 8,287 of JAHXIM010000391.1, forward strand.
CTACCGACAATTGATATTTCAGTTGAGCGAGTACGAACGATAGTGCCGCCATCAGTAATGAGCATAATCTCACTGACTTCATCAAGCAGACAGGCACCTACCATAGAACCATTACGTTCTGATGTTTTGATAGCGAGCACACCCTTGCCACCACGTCCTTTAGCAGGATATTCAGAAATTCTGGTACGTTTGCCATAACCATTTTCAGTAGCAGTTAGAACATACCGATCTTCACATTCTGGCGGCACAACAATCAACGAAACGACTTGATGATTGTCTGGCAGGTTCATTCCCCTGACACCAATAGAAATACGAGATAATGAACGAATGAGTGACTCATTGAAGCGAGTCGCCTTACCTTCAGTGCTGAATAACATGATATCCTGTTGACCATCAGTTAATTGCACATCAATTAATCTATCACCTTCACGTAACTCAATGGCCCGAATACCATTGGCTCTTGGGCGAGAATAATCAAGTAATGGCGTCTTTTTAACGGTACCATTCGCTGTGGCCTGTAAGATAAACTGACCATCAACAAATTCTTTAATAGGCAGAATGGCATTGACTCTTTCATCTTCACCTAAAGGCAGAAGATTGATAATAGGACGACCTCTGGAACCACGGCTTGCCAACGGCAGCTCATAGACTTTCTTCCAGTAAACCTGACCGGCATTGGTAAAGCATAAAATCGTATCATGACTCGAAGCAACAAACAGCTTATCAATAAAATCTTCATCTTTCATTGAAGTCGCTGATTTACCACGACCACCACGACGCTGTGCAGCATAATCCGCTAATGGCTGAGTCTTAACATAGCCTTCATGAGATAAGGTAACGACTCGATCTTCTTCAGCAATCATATCTTCCATGCAGAGATCATCTTCTGATTCTCTGATTTCAGTACGACGCTCATCACCATATTGTTCCAATACTGCTTCAAGCTCTTCACGAATCACATCCATCAATACTTCATGACTACCTAAAATAGTGAGAAACCATTTAATCTTTTCAATAATTTCTTTATATTCATCAACAATCTTGTCAATTTCAAGACCCGTTAAACGGTGCAGACGTAAATCAAGAATCGCTTGTGCCTGAACCGGTGATAAATGATAGCCATCATCAAATAAACCGTATTGTGCTTCCAGTCCATCAGGACGTGATTGTTCACCGCCTTCTGATAATAATTCTCTGACTAAACCCGGTTCCCAGGAATTATTGATTAATTTATCTTTGGCTTCCTGAGGATTAGCAGACTCTTTAATCGCTTTAATTAATGGATCAATATTGGCCAGAGCAACGGCCTGACCTTCAAGAATATGAGCTCGCTCACGTGCTTTTCTCAGTTGATAAACCGTACGGCGATTAACCACTTCACGACGATGACGGATGAACTGTTCGATTAATTCTTTTAAATTAAATAACTTAGGCTGACCATCAACCAGCGCCACCATATTAATGCCGAAGACATTCTGCATGGCAGTATGTTTGTAAAGATTATTGATCAGCACATCGGCAGATTCACCGCGTTTGGTTTCAATAACCATACGCATACCGTCTTTATCAGACTCATCACGAAGTTCAGATATGCCTTCAAGTTTCTTTTCTTTAACCAGATCAGCAATGCGTTCTAATAAACGAGCCTTATTAACCTGATACGGTAATTCAGTAACGACAATACGCTCACGACCACCTGATATTTCTTCAATTTCTGTACGTGCACGAACACGGATACGACCACGACCGGTATGATAAGCTTCGTGAATACCACGAGAACCGTTAATAATACCTGCCGTTGGAAAATCCGGGCCGGGGATCAACGCAATTAAATCGGGTATAGTAATTTCAGGATTATCAATAAAAGCCAGACAGGCATTAACAACTTCCGTTAAATTATGCGGCGGAATATTGGTCGCCATACCAACAGCAATACCGGAAGAGCCATTGATCAGTAAATTGGGTATTTTTGTTGGCAGTACTTGCGGCTCATGCTCAGATTCATCATAGTTGGGATTGAAATCAACGGTTTCTTTATCGATATCAGCCAGCAGCTCATGAGAAATTTTGGCCATACGCACTTCGGTATAACGCATAGCTGCCGGTGAATCACCATCAACTGAACCAAAGTTACCCTGACCATCCACCAGCATATAGCGCAGGGAAAAATTCTGTGCCATACGTACAATAGTGTCATAAACGGCGGTATCACCATGAGGGTGATATTTACCTAACACTTCACCGACAATACGGGCGGATTTTTTATAGGGTTTATTAAAGTCCATGCCGGCTTCGTGCATGGCATAAATGACTCGACGGTGGACTGGTTTCAGGCCGTCACGGACATCGGGAAGTGCTCGTCCTACAATTACGCTCATCGCATAATCCATATAGGACTGCTTCATCTCCTCCTCAATATTGATATGGAGAAGTTCTTTTGCAAAATCTGACATTGAGTGCTTATATTTCCATTTTGTTTCTTGCTTATTATCTTTCTTGCTATCTTAATAAAATTAGAATTAAGATAAGAAGTTTTTGTGCAATTTTTGTGCAAACAGGCGAACTATAAAACTTGCTTATTCTAGCACATATCCATACTGTATGTGTTCTTTAATTGACACTAAAGTTTAGATAATTATTGATTTAATCAACATTAGCCATCATCGCTTTAATTTTTTCAAGATCAGGGTTTAAAAGCACACCTTTTTCTGTGACGATGGCATCCACAAGCTCTGCCGGTGTTACATCAAATGCAGGGTTCCTTGCCTTAGCACCGATTGCCGCCACATGCTGACCACTGCAAGAAAGCACTTCATCACTGGAACGCTCTTCAATAGGAATATCATCACCACAGCTAATATTCATATCAATTGTTGTAGTGGGAGCAGCAACCATAAATTTAATACCATGATGACGTGCTAAAACCGCCAGAGCGTAAGTACCGATTTTATTTGCCACATCACCATTAGAAGCAATGCGGTCAGAACCGACTATAATCCAGCGAATCGGTGTATCAGTTGTCTGGGAGGTCTTGATCATGTGTGCGGCAGCACCCTCAACTAATAAGGAAACAGGAATATCCTCCTGTACCATTTCCCATGCCGTTAATCGGGCACCCTGCAGCCAGGGACGAGTTTCATCAGCATAAACATGAGAGATTTTATCCTGTTCAAAAGCACTGCGGATCACTCCTAATGCCGTACCATAGCCACCTGTTGCCAGAGCACCGACATTACAATGAGTCAATACAGCACATTTATCTTGTATTAATTGCGCACCAAGATTACCCATTGTTACATTGGCGGCGATATCATCCTCATGAATTTGTTTTGCTATAGATAATAAGGTTGCCGCAGGATCGTCCACGGCCAACCCTTTGATGACTTCACGCATTAAATCAATTGCCCAGAATAAATTAACGGCTGTGGGTCGTGACTGAGCAAGTATTTGCAGATCCTCTTCAATAGCCTGCTGCCAATTATCTGCATTATCAGCAAAGCGTGCTCTTGCAGCAATCACAATACCATACGCCGCTGTAATACCAATTGCAGGAGCACCGCGTACCACCATATCGGTAATTGCCTGTGCAACTTCAGTAATATTATTTAAGCTGATATAGGTATGCTCAGCGGGTAGTAAACGTTGATCCAACAGTTGCAGTGTATCATCCTGCCAGATAATGGGTTTAATTGAGTCATAGGCCTTAACGGTCATTTTTTTTACCTTATGATTAATATTTTGTGTAATATATTATCCTATAAAAATCAGTTGAAAATGGTCTATAATCATAACCCATTGAAATTATAGTGAAATATCATGATATTACCACCAAAAATCA
>JAHXIM010000511.1 GCA_025655635.1 gamma proteobacterium symbiont of Lucinoma myriamae
GATTTTTGGTGGTAATATCATGATATTTCACTATAATTTCAATGGGTTATGATTATAGACCATTTTCAACTGATTTTTATAGGATTAAGTATACCAATTACACATAAACCAAATCCTCCTGTTATCAGGCCGAAGCTATCTCTGTTTATATCTTTAAGTTCCTGTCCTAATCCAGGCTTTAACCAGGAATAAACACCCAAAGCAATGGTTAACAAGCCCAGTGCTAATTTAGCTTCATAGTCCGGTATCTGCACAATAATAAAGCAGCCGGCTACCACACCAGGCATACCCGTCAATAAAATAAATAGAGCATATTTAAGGTTCAGCTTGCCGGAACGTAAATGCCTAATAGTTGCCCCGATACCCAGAGCGACGCTGGCTACTTTATGTGTTGCCAGAGCAATACTAAAGGGCAGACCAAGAAAAATTAACATGGGTAATTGAATTAATCCCGCACCGCCACCTGCAAACGCAGAGAATGTATTAGCGACATAGGATATAAGGAGTAAAATAAGTTGCTCAATATTCAACATAAAAACCTCATCATCCTATTATTTTGTTAAAATTGAGACTAATTTGTTTGCTAACAGAGCAGAAAATGTTATACATTAACTTTAGCTATAGAGCTTACACTTTGCTTATTTTTTTGCTATATAAATAAGCTATAGATGAAAATAAGCTGGCCACAGACTACAATAATTATAATATACTAATAATGATACTTTTTTATAAACACAAACTCTTTTTAAAACAGCTAAGATTCTTACCTGCGGTTGCTCTCTGCCTGCTCTTTATTTCTAATACCTTATACGCCGATAAAAGTTACATCAAGTGCTGGAAAAATTCTGAAGGACTGACAGAATGTGGTAATCGTGTGCCAAGAGAATATTATAATCAACGCATGCGTTATATCGATGATAAAGGTATTACCCGTAAAGTTAAAGAAAAAGACAAAACAAAAGAAGAGATTGAATCTCAAAAAGAACAGGATAAATTACTAGCCTTAGAAGCAGAAAGAGTGAGAAAATCAAAGGGATACGATGAGGTATTACTAAAAACCTACTTAACTATTGATGATCTGCTGGCTTCATTAAATTCCAAGCTTGGTATTATAAAATCACGTTCTATCATTCTGGATTCCAGTATTGAAATAAAAAAACGTGAGTTTGGTAATCTGGTGAGAAAAGCTGCTAATATGGAGCGCTCTGGTAAAAAAATATCTAATCAGTTAGCCGTCAAGTTAGACACTGCACGACAAGATCTTAGAAATTTGCATGCTCAGGTCAAAACACAAGAACTTAATATGCAAAAAATTAACTCAGTTTTTGCTCATGACGTAGAACGTTTTATCTTATCCAAGTCAAATCGTATCAATCACAGTTTATCGACACACAGCCAGTCAAAAAAATTACATGCAGTTCGTCTTAGCTGTTTAAATAAATCTCAATGTGACTCTCACTGGGGAAAAGCCAATAAATTTATTAAAGAATTTGCCACAACTGACATACTTTATACGACTAATAATATTTCCGTAACCGATATTCCAGTAAAACAGCAAGATATTGCTATGAGCCTGTCAATCATAGAAAATAAACCCGATCGCAAAAAAATAATAATATTCCAAATCCGATGCAATCCAGAAAGAAAAGGGCAGGAATTTTGTTCTGGTGAAGAAGTAAGCGGAATATTAAAAGAATTTAAAAGTATTATTTATCAATAATACCAGGCTAAAAAATTAGTGCTGTATTTTTAAAACAGTTATTCCCGCTGAATACTTCTCGCTAAAAATAACCATTTGTCAGCCCATTTCTCATTTGGCTGTTTGCTGAATTGACTGCGCACATATTGGCTTAACTGCCCCTCAATAAAGCTTGAAAGTAATTCGGCAAACTGACTGATATTACCCTGGTACTTCATCTGACCTTTTAATTCCCCTTCTCTTAATATCTGCCTTAGTTGTGTCTCGATGCGCTCAAAAAATTGATTACTGCGTTTCAACAAACGTTCATGTTCTCCAACTAATGCATCACCAAGCAGAATTCGAGTAATTCCCGGATTTTTGCTGGAAAAGGTTAAAATAATGCCTATTATTTTTTCAACTTGTAATAAAGTCTCATCCTGACTATTAACAACCTGGTTAATCAGCCCAAAGACTGCACCTTCACTAAATTCAATTAACGCTTCAAACATTTTTGCTTTACTGGGAAAATGCCTATATAAAGCCGCTTCAGATACGCCTACCGCTTTAGCGAGATTAGCTGTAGTAATACGTTCTCCAGGTCTTTGCTCTAACTCTAAAGCCAGAGCCTGCAGTATTTGTTCTTTTCGGTTGCTTTTTTTATTCATCATCTTTCGGGCAGTCACCAAAGATCAAAGTGCCAATACCTTCATCTGTAAATAATTCCAACATGACTGCATGTTCAACACGACCATCAATAATATGAGCAGAGCAGACATTATTTTGCACCGCTTCAAGTGCACAGCGAATTTTTGGCAGCATACCGCCAAAAATAGTGCCGTCTGCAATCAGTTCATCAATCCGTTCTGTACTAAGTCCCGTTAACAAATTATCTTTTTTATCCAGCAGTCCTTTGGTATTGGTTAATAAGATGAGTTTTTCAGCACTGAGTTCTTCCGCCAGTCGGCCTGCCACTAAATCCGCATTAATATTATATGATTCACCGTCTTTACCAAGGCCAATAGGGGCTATTACCGGAATAAAATCACCATGAACTAACATGTCAACAATCGAAGTATCAATTGCCGTGACTTCTCCCACGTGGCCGATATCAATAATTTCGGGAGCCTTCATTTCCTCAGTTTGATGAGTAAAATTCATCTTTTTAGCACTAATCAAAGCACCATCTTTACCTGTCAAGCCTACGGCTTTGGCACCATGAGAATTAAGCAGCGCAACAATTTCTTTGTTAACCTGGCCGCCCAGGACCATCTCAACAACATCCATTGTTTCTTTATCAGTGACACGCATACCACCAACAAATTCACTTTCCTTACCCACTCTTTTCAACAAATTGCCTATCTGCGGGCCACCGCCATGAACGACAACAGGATTCAGACCTACCAGTTTCAATAAAACAATATCACGGGCAAAACCATTTTTCAGCGCTTCATCAGTCATGGCATTGCCGCCATATTTGATGACAATTGTTTTACCCTGAAATTTTCTTATATAAGGTAAAGCTTCTGATAAAACATGTGCAATGGTAACTGCTGAACTTTTATTAATACTCATGATTTCTCTGTATATTGGTTATAACTATGTTAAATGATAGGTAATTATTCAGTGTCTATTTTTTGCCGCTATTAAACCTATGGCACTTATTTTACACGCAGCTTTATTTAAAAAGGGAATTCCAGTGTTGGCTCAATAGCCAGAACAACATCTTTAAAAGTTGTTGCAATACGTTGTAAAGCAGCTTCATTTTCAGCTTCAAAACGCATACTCAAATTTTCTCTGGTATTAGATGATCTCACAAGCCCCCAACCATCTGAGTATTCAACACGAATACCATCAATGGTGATAATATTACCATCACTGAAAGCACTTAAATCTTTATTTAATTGCTCAATAATAGCTTTACTATTTTCAGCAGCGATAAGAATTTCCGGGGTATTTAATGAGTCAGGAAGCTCTGCAAAAACTTGCCGAGATTTTCTTAAATCAATGGATAATATTTCAAGTACTCTGGCAGCAGTAAATAATGCATCATCAAAACCAAACCAACGTTCTTTAATATAAATATGACCATTCATTTCACCTGCAAGTAATGCACCTTCTTCCAGCAGCTTGCTTTTCATAAATGAATGTCCACTTTTACACAGAAGAGCATTGCCCCCCAGATCACTAATAAATTTTTCTAACTTCCAGGTTGATTTAACATCATACAAAACCGTCGCATCTTTATTTCTGGATAATATATCTTTTGCCAAAAGCATAAGAATTCTATCAGGCCAGATGATTTCACCTCCAGATGAGACTAAACCAATCCTATCGCCATCACCATCAACAGTGATACCGACGTCAGCCTTCACTTCAGTGACTTTTTGGATTAATTCACTCATATTTTCAGGACGACTGGGATCAGGATCATGAACCGGGAAGTTTCCATCAACTTCACTATTTAGCGCGGTAACCCCTGCACCCTAATTGTTCAAAAAATGCCGAGGCAAATTTTCCTGCCACTCCATTAGCCGAATCAATCACAATACTCATTGGTCTGGCTAAAATAACATTACCTGTTATCTTGGTAATGTATTCTTCCAATATATTGAGTTGAGATAACTCACCTGCTCCTGAAACACGCTCACCGGCAATGACCTTCTTTTTTAAGTTCTGCAAATGTACATCACTATAGCTATGCCCAGTCAACATAATTTTTATACCATTACAATTAGCGGGGTCGTTATTGGCAGTCACCATCAGGCCATTACCATCTGTCTTTGTAATAGCAGAAAAATAGAGTACAGGACTGGTTACCATACCGATATCAAGTACATTAATACCACTTTCTAACAAAGCATCAATGATTGCCTTCACTAATTCAGGACTGCTATTACGCCCATCATAACCAATTGAAATTTGTGTCTGCTGATGCTGCTTCATCTCCACTGCTATGCCATAAGCAATCTTTTGAAAAATTCCAGCATTAATAAATTCACTAACTACACCGCGAATATCACAGGCTTTGAATATTTTTTGTGTAATCAGCTCCAAATAATCTGATTCAGATTCATCATCAACGATAATACCGCCTTCATTGCTATAGATAACATCAGTAACCTCTTCACTGCGAACAATTTTAGGGGAGTCATGTGTCGCAGCAATTTGCTTAACACTTTTACTCTTTACTCTTTCAGGTAAAGCAACATAACTATCTGATTTATAATTTTTAATGATTATAAACAGAAAGACCAGAGATGAAACAATAGCTAATGATCCCAGACCTAGATACACAATAGCCAGCCATATCAAAGAAATTGGGGTTTTATTTGTTTGTTCTACTGACCAGAATTTATAAACCCACTGAGTATCAGGTAATTTTTTTGACACAAACATGGGCATAGCTTTTAATGCTTGATCGCCTGCTCTCACTAGTAATAAAGATTTACCTGAGAAACTTTGTACAACTTCAAGATAGCCCGTTTTTACTTTAAAGTCTTTTATTAATTGCTGGGCAAAATTCTTCGGTATTTTGGCCATAATATAACCAATAAGCACTTCTTTTTTTAAATCAATATCGGTAAAAGTAACTCTCTTAATAAAGACTAATCGAGGATCGCCCCCCTTAAGCCCATGTGCTTCAATGTTTATATCACTCTTTGAATCATTGTTAACGGATTCTTTTAAGTCATTTAACATAGATAAGACACTATAACCCATCACCGGGTTCTCAATAATATCATCATCTTTAAAATCGGCATCAATGAGTTCAACCTCAGCCTGATCACCTAAACGAGCTTCCAAATCCGTTTTTAGAACATCTTGCCATGCGGGATCATTGAAATTTTTAATATATTCCGCATCGTTTAAAATATATTTAAAGTTGCTGACTTTGTTAGTGAGTATCTCATTTGACTGTTTAACCAGGGCAGAAAGATCTTGTGTTGCTTTTTCTTCAAGCTGTTGCAAATATTGTTTTTCTGCACTTTCCTTGCTTATTGAAGCGCCATAAAACAAAGCCAGGGCAGAAATAAGTAATAAAAAAACAAAAGCAAGGTATTTTATAAAGCCCTTTTTTTCAACATCCATCGGGATGTGTTCTTTTTTTACCTTTTGTTTTTTTGAACGAAGATCTTCTAGTTCTTCCTTGCGCTTTGCAACCGATTCTTCCTGAATCATCGCCCTAATTTTGTCTTTTGTTTCATTCATAAAATCAGTTTCCGTTTACTTTATTACTAAATGAGTTAGTGACTGTCTGTGTGCCCAAAACCACCGTCACCCCGGTCACTTTGTTCAAAAGATTCAACGATATTAAAATTTGCCTGTACAACCGGCACAAAAACCAATTGTGCAATCCGCTCTCCCGGTTTAATCATAAAAGTAGTATTACCACGATTCCAGCATGACACAAAAAGCTGCCCCTGATAGTCTGAATCAATCAACCCTACCAGATTGCCTAATACAATGCCGTGTTTATGCCCAAGCCCTGAGCGAGGTAAAATAACTGCGGCCATATTATTATTAGCTATGTGAATGGCGATACCGGTTGGAATTAAAAGTGTTTCTCCTGGAAGAAGCTCTTTTTCCTCATCCAATATTGCTCTTAGATCCATGCCTGCTGAGCCATCTGTAGCATATTCCGGCATAGGAAACTCATTTCCCACTCTTGGATCGAGAATTTTAACATCAACTTCATTCATGGCTTATTAGTGTCCTTAATAATGTCATTAACTTAATTAACCTTTCGGTACTAAAAATAGTACAATTTCATCAATTAACTGACAGGCTAACTGTTTTTTACTGGCATAGGGTAACTTTTTATAGCCGTCATTATGCCAGAACAAATGCAGCTCATTATTATCTGCTTCAAAGCCTTGTGATTCTCCAACCTTATTGGCAGCAATCATATCCAGCTTTTTCCGTTGTAATTTATCAAGCGCATATTTTTCAATATCATTGGTTTCTGCAGCAAAACCGATGGTAATTGGTTTATCTTTCAAGGCCGCAACATCGGCTAAAATATCGGGATTTTTTACCAGTTCAATAGTGAGATTATCAGTATTCTTTTTTATTTTATTAGGCACTTTTTCAACTGGACGATAATCCGCAACAGCTGCTGTGGCAATAAAAATATCAATATCGTTAATTGATTGAAATACTGCATCATGCATTTGTTGTGCACTACGCACCTTTATTAATTCAATACTATCAGGCGCGTCTAAAGCTACAGGTCCACTGATCAAAATAACTTTCGCACCGTATTGTTGCGCAGCCTGTGCTATGGCATAACCCATTTTACCGCTACTGCGATTGCTCACATAACGAACAGGATCAATATCTTCAATTGTCGGGCCGGCAGTAATCAATACCCGCTTGCCTTCTAATAAATGAGAGTCTGACAGGTCATTATTGGTCACTATTGAAGCCAATAGATTAGCACAACAGCTTATTATTTCAGCAGGCTCTTTCATTCTGCCTGCTCCAATATCACCACAGGCCTGCTCACCGTCTCCAGGTCCGCAAAGTGAAACAGCAGTTCGCTTCAATAATATTTCAATATTTTTCTGTGTTGCCTCACTATGCCACATTTGCTGATTCATAGTCGGAGCAATTAATAGCGGTGCCTTGCTGACCAGACATAGAGTCGATAATAAATCATCAGCCATACCATGAGCAATTTTAGCAATAGTATTAGCTGTAGCAGGTGCAATCAGGATTAAGTCAGCCCAGCGAGCTAATTCAATATGTCCCATACCTGCTTCAGCATCAAGATCAAATAAAGCACTGCGTACCTGTCTGCCAGATAAGGCCTGAAAAGTAAGAGCCCCTACAAATTCTAATGCAGCTTGAGTCATTACAACCTGTACCTGCGCACCCTGCTTTATTAACAGACGCACTAATTCTGCAGACTTATAAGCAGCAATTCCACCACACACACCTAAAATGATTTTTTTATCTTTAAAAACTGTCATAGTGCTATTCTAACGATTAGTAAGCACTTACCGCAATATCAAAATGTTAACTATATTCAATTTTTAAGAAAATCCTCTATTAACTGTCCTGTTTATTCGTTTATGATATTAAAAAACAACAAAACCAATCTACTGGAGCATGGAATGCCTATTAGTGACTGGCCGGAAGCCGAACGTCCCCGCGAAAAATTATTACAACGTGGTGCAGATGCACTGACTGATGCTGAGTTATTAGCCATATTTCTGCGCACCGGCACCAAAGGACTGACTGCCATTGATCTGGCCTATAATTTACTGAATGACTTTTCTTCACTGAGAAATTTATTTAATGCCGGTCTGGATGATTTTTGTCAATCGAAAGGTATTGGTCCTGCTAAATATGTTCAGCTTCAAGCAGTATTGGAAATGTCCAAGCGCTATCTTAACGAAACACTGGAGAGACAGGATGTTATTTCCAGCCCTGACCAGACACGTCACTATCTAAAGCATCAGCTTAGAGATCGACCCTATGAAGTGTTTGCGGTCTTATTTTTAGATAATCGTAATCAGGTCATAAAATTTGAAGAATTATTTCAAGGCACCATTGACGGGGCTTCTGTCTATCCAAGAGAAGTGGTTAAAAAGGCACTCGCACATAATGCGGCGGCATTGATTGTCGCTCATAACCACCCATCCGGTGTCGCTGAACCCAGCTCTGCTGATGAGCGAATTACTCTGCGCCTGAAAGATGCTTTAGGCTTAGTTGATATACGCTTGCTGGATCACCTGATTATTGGTGACGGTGAAATCATTTCTCTCGCCGAACGAGGAGTGATTTAAAAAGGGGCGTTCGGATAAATGGTAGTTGGTAAAAATCCGTGACAGGGGTATGGAGGTGATGGAGCGTCTGGATGGGGTTTTGGATGACATGGATGTGCTAGGCGCTTTAGGCGAGCATCTCCAGCCAGAGGCACCAGCATACCCCGCAATCGGTATTATATGCACTCACCTAAATAAACCGCTTTGGTGGTTTTGCTGCCACTTCAAAGTAGGCATTTCTATGATGATTCTTTAGAAACAGTTAGTACTGGTCCTGATAATAGTAATCGTATTTTTCTAATATGCCCATCATAAACGTCCAGGCTTCATTATAGGACAGACCGCTATTGTCAGGGATAATAATTTTGACGTATAGAGTATTTTTATATTGCTCTTTCAGCTTAGCTAATTTGCCATGCAAAGCAGTTTCTGAAAGGGCCTGATACTGACCATTGTCTGATGAGGGGCGAAACTGAATTAATTCTTTTCCAGAGAGCTTTTCATAACGTACTTCGACAACATGTTTGCCGATTGCAGAGCGGGATGGTTTAATTAATTTATTGTATTTTTCTTCCAGACTATCATATTCATTGGCTAAAGCAGCCTGTTTTTGTTGCGCCAATGCAATTTGCTGTTCATAATCGCTGATATTATCCAGATAAATCTGGTTTTTTTCGTTTAACTCTTCTAATTTTTCATCTTTACTGGCTAAAGCATCCTGCTGCTGTTCAAGTTCACCCGTTAACAAAATATTGGTCTTTTTAACTGATGCTATCTGTGTCTCATAATTTCGAATATTATCCAGGTGAATTTGGTTTTGTTTGCTTAAACCCGCTAGTTTTTCTTCTTTGCCGGTCAAAATAACTAATTGTTCTTCCAGTTCCTGTTCTTTTTTTGCAAGAGCTTCGGAGCTAAGCTCCAGCTTACCCTGTAATGAGTTCATAGAAGAACCAACATCAACAAGCTGTTGTTTTGCTTTGACTAACTGATTGCTTTTGGATGAGATATCTTGATTTAATTTGTTCTGTGCATCTGCCATGCGGGCAATTTGTTTATCTTGCTCAACAATCAAACGGTCACGTTCTGTGGCGCTTTCCCTTGCCTGCATTAATTGTAAACGCATTAAAGACATTTCAGATTGTGTATGTGCCAGTGTTTCTTCCAGGCTGGCTTTTTCTTTTGATGTTTTTTGAATGACTTCAGAGGTTCTGCGTTCTGCTTCTATACTCAGTTGCAGTTTTCGAGAGATTTCATAGCGCTTATCCTGACTGGCCAGCAATTCTTGTGATGTTTTTTGCTGGGCGGCCATACTGGCTTTGAGGCGCTGAGAGATTTTCTGCTCTACAGTTATTCGTGCTTGCAACTCCTTAACAAGTTCCCAGTTTTTTACAATCAGGATACTGGTGGCAATCAGAAAAATCATGACCACAACGGTCATAATATCTGTAAATGATGGCCAGAATGATTCATCAACCAGCTGGGCTTGATTTTGTCTTAGATCAACGAAACCGTCACTCATTGAAACTGTTCCATTTATTGATTTTCATCGGATTTAGAAACCGAACTGACCACACTACTCCGTTGGGAATGAGTCTTTTGTTTATCTGAAAAATGAGTATGATCATCAGGTAAACGAAAGCCCAGTCGCAGTAGTTCTTTAATATCGGCAATATCATCTGACATACCACTTACACGGGCATCATAATGAGTCGTGATTTCATTCACTTTTGACCCCATTTCCAGATATTGCTGCTGTGATAACTGCATATTTGCCGCCGTATGACGCAGCGACTTAATTAACTCAGCCAACTGATGAATCATACTTTCACTCTGATGAGAAAAACGCGGCATCAGATGTTGTGTTGTTATTTGTTCAATGGCACTAAATAAATTAGTCTGAATATCCGTTAATTTCAGATAAAAATAACCAAATAATAAATAACAGATAATAGCAGTGGTCGTGGTTGACAAAGCTGTTGACATGCCATGAATCACCTGCCCCATACCTCCAATACCATTGTCTTCCATTAAACTTGAAGCACCCAGCAGGGCAATTGAAAGTGATATGATAGTGCCAAATACACCGGTCAGGATAAGTATATTCGAAACAAATTTTGGTAAACTCAAACGTGTACTTTCTGACGCTACCATGGTTGCAGCCATAGCACTTTGATTAATTGGCCCATGCTGACGATAAATATCCTGCATGGTCACATAGCGATGATAAATTAAACTTTTTTTATTAATTGAATCACTCGGATTAAAATCCTCATGATGAACATTAACAATAAATTTCCCTACAGCTCTTTCTTCACGCCAGTAAAATAACAGTGACGCAACCAGCTTGACCATGCCAAGCAGAAACAGAAATACAATTGAGCCGTTAATGATATACCCGGTGTTGGTCAATTGATTTTTTAAATAAACATTCTGAATAAAATCAAAATTTAAAAAAATTAAAACAACAACCAGCATAGCGACGGCTATCAGGCGCAATAGAACATTAAAACTATAACTCGATTTAAACTGTATCATAATGGGATAATAAATTAATATTTAAATGCAACAAACTAATCTCGGATAGATTTCAGGAAATGACTTAATTTATCAGTATAATTTGATAGATCGTTAGCCAAGTTTGAATAACATTTGTAAGTTAAAACACTTTTATACCTTAAATCAACTAAATTTAGAAGTACCAAAGCGCTCAAATATTGAACTCTTTGGTATTCATACCACCAGAAATAACAATCTGTTTTAGTGAAAAACAGCATCTTGCTGTTGTCTTTTTCGGATTTGCTCTGCAAAGAAGTTGCGATAATAATAGAGTGCACTCACACCATTAGCCCTGACATCAACCACTTTCCAGCCTCTGGGTGTTTTTAAGAATTTGAAATCAACATGGATATAGCCGCCATTTTCCTGCAAGATTCTTGCTGATGCCAATGCCTCATTATTACCTGTACGTTTTGATCTGAAGCTATCAACCACTGGTGGATAATTTTGATAATTACTTAATTTCTGCACAAATGTAGTAGTAAATAACTCACTAAAGTTTTCCGTAAACTCTTTCTGCTGTTGAGGTGACATTGTTCTAAAATAGCGTCCGGCAACCCAGCGAGCCATATATTTAAAATCAAAGTGTGGTGTAATTTCCCTTTTCAGAAATAAAATTATTTGCTTCAAAGAAGCCTCTTTAGGGCGAGAAAGATAATTAATCACTTTTTTAATGGATTTTTCCAGTAACTCAGCAGGAGACTGGGCTTTTACCGGGGGTAATAACTGACTTCCAGGGCGATAGTAGCGCGTATAGTAGTCTCCCTGTCGAGCCGGGTATTGTTCAGCAGACGGTCTTTGATAGTTATCCGTATAGCTGGCTTGTCTACCAACCTGATAGTCTTTAGCTTGATAATTTTGTGCCAGAGACACAGTAGAGCCTGTTAACAGAGTAAGTAAAATTCCCCCTAACAGAATTTTCTTTTGTGTACGCCCGTCATGGGCATAAACTAATGGGGTGTAAGTCCCCTGTAGGAGGATCACCGCTATGTAAATTGTATCCAACCAT
>JAHXIM010000006.1 GCA_025655635.1 gamma proteobacterium symbiont of Lucinoma myriamae
AATTTGATCAGGAACAATAAAATTACAATTAATGTTGTACGATAATCTATCAATTCATGATGATTATCTTTTTTCAGGGTCGACTAATTAATAAGAAAGAAAGTAAAATAACCCTCTTTAAATAAATTACCTGACAATTTAGTGATGCAATGAATAACAAAGAATTTAACTCTTTAGATGATAATACAATTGATCCCAACAATCTTCCTCCTGCGGGAATATTGGTCTTATTGGGTTGCTGGTTATATGATTTTATGTTGTTATGTGCTGTATGGCTATTAGCCGGGTTTGTCTATATCATTCCAGCACAAATGTTCACACAAGTTGACTCCAGTCAAACAAATAACCTATCAACCACCGAATTTACCGGTCCGGTATTTTATAGTTATCTTTTTTTCGTCAGCTGGTTCTTTTTTGGCTGGTTCTGGACACATGGCGGGCAAACTTTAGGATTGAGGACATGGTCACTACGCTTGCAGACAGATGATGGTTATGCACTTAATTGGCTGCAAACCTTACGACGTTTTTTAATAGCAGGTACACCCTGGTTAATATCACTATTTATCTATGAACAAATTATAAGCAATGAATTATTACCATCGCCCTATCAATACAGTGTATTTCTTATTGGTTTTAGCGGCCTGTTGTGGAAGTTAATTGATAAGGAAAAGCGCAGCTTATACGATATATTATCCCACACTCGTATTGTTAAGCTGCCAAAAAAATCAAAAAGAAGAAATCGCTTGTATTAGAGGAATATGTCAGGATTTTAAAAAACGATAAATAGTTTCGCAATGCTGCTCAAAATTCTCGAAGGAATGATTGCCCCCGGACTCAATAAGTAAGTAACTTTCAGAATATTTTTTTTCAGTCAGACGATAATCCAGTACTTCATCATCCTTTTGCAGCATCACCATTAAATTTTCCGGTGAGTGTATGTGAACAATATAAACAGCTTTTAGCTGCTCGATATGATCAGCAGTAAATTCATATTCTTTGCCGGTATGATAATTTTTATTCTTGCCCAGATATTCATGGAGTAACTCATGAGGACTAACAGCAGGATTCACTAATACTGCTGTTAGCTTATATTTTTGTGCCAGATAAGTTGCATAAAATCCGCCCAGAGAACTACCAAGTAAAGCAACTTCAGATGATTTTAGAGAGCGTTCAATAAGCAGTGATAAGTCTTAAATAGCTTTTTCTGGAAAATCAGAAAGTGTTGGTGTTATAAATTCATCATGCTGATAATTATCTGTTATCAATTTTGAAAAACATTGTGCCTTAAGTGATTCAGGTGAACTGTTAAAGCCATGGATATAGATAAACAACATATTTCAAATCTCATATAACAATATGAATTCAACTACTTCAATAATATTATTATTTAGTTTTTAAACTCTTTATTATATTGTTAACCCTTTCATCAGACTGTTTTTTTTCATCTGAAGAAAGTTCATTGCCTAATTGCTTCACTGAATCTGCCGCTGCGGGATAACCATTTTTGTCTGATATTCTTAACCAGGCATAAGCTTCAACTAAATCTACAGGACCACCCTGCCCATTGGCAATCATAATCCCTAAGTTATATTGAGCTTGATTATGGTTTTGCAGTGCTGCTTTACGCATCCACTTTTTTGCTTCAGTCGTATCAGCCATCATACCGCTGCCCTGATGATACATAACAGCTAATGCAAATTGCGCATTTTTTTCCCCTTTATCTGCCATGGTTCGACAAACCTCAGAAGCTTCATAAAAGTCTTCTTTTTGCATTAAATCTATACATTTATTGGCTAAAGTCGTATGACTGAATAAAAGTAAAAACAATAAGGTAAAATATTTCATAATAGTCCTGTATTACAAGCTAATTAATGAATAAAACATATTTAAATCAATTATCAACTAATTTCATCAAACTCACTGGGACAATGAAGTAAATTACGGCCATTACGTTTAAAAATACTGAGCCATCCCATTTGACGAACAAAAAGAATAATAAACAACAACAAAAATAAGATATGCACCCACCACATTCCAATAGCAGGTGAAATAACACCTTTACGAAGCCAATTCATTGCAAGCACTAATAAGTTAGAGTATCCAATATACAATAGAATTGCTAGCGCCATTTTCCCATAACGACCTTGCCTGGGTGCAGTTTTACTTAAAGGTACAGCAATAATTGCCAGAATAATCATCATCAAGATTTGTGAAATACGCCATTGTAACTCTGCTTTATAAGACAAAGCAGAGTCGTTAAGCAACTCTAAGGTCGACATCGCTTTACGTCCGACAACGATTTTTTCAGGTTGTTTACCTTCCATTAACACGCCGTAATCTCTAAATTTTATAAAACGATAGTCTAAAGAACCAGCGCTGCCATCATAACGATTGCCATTCTGAAAGACAAGATAGCGAGAGCCTTGCTTTGAATCAATCACTATGTTTGCATTATCTGATGCCAGAACACTGCTGGAATCACCATTATCGACATGCAAAAATACATTCTTTAATTCTGTGGGTTCAGGCATTTCTTCGGTAAACAAAATTCGTTGACCATTATCTGCATGATTAAACTGTCCTGGTGTAATGAGCTCAAGCTCGGCTTGAGACTTATATGACTCCTCGGCATAGAGTATCTTGGTACTGGCCCAGGGACCTAAAACCATTGACAGACCTATTTCAAGAAAAAGAAAAGAAAAAATAACAATTAAGATACTTTGTAATAATGAATTCGGCCCGATACCACAGGCAGACAAGGCTATCATTTCACTATCTTTGTAAAGCCTGCTCAGGGCAAGCAAAATAGATAAAAACAGAGTTAAAGGAACAATAAGAGTCAAACTTTCAATATTTTTAAAAAATATAAGCATAAAAAGAAAGTCTAAAGCGATTTTGCCTTCAGCAACTAACGACAAAGATCTTAAAAACTGAGCACTCAAAATAATAAGAAACAAGACGACAAAAACGCCACTGAAAGTTCTCAATACTTCTTTAATTATATAGTCTCGAATAATCAAATATATCGCCTTTTACAATTAAAAGCCATTTTAAGGTAATATTCTCTAAATTAAATGGTATATTTTACTGGATATGTTTATTATTTTAGCTAAACTACTTAATATAATAATATTAATAGAATAAACGAGTCATTGTAAACTTTTTCTATATCACGAATTAAGTTATACATCTTACGGTAAATTAGCTTAATGGACAATGAACCACGAGTTAAATTGAAGATTACTAGTAAACATTAATTATAGTTTCATCGCTATGGAGTCAATATGGAATTTAGTGTAAAAAGCGGTAGTCCTGAGAAACAAAGAACAGCCTGTGTTGTTGTCGGCGTTTATGAACCCAGACGATTAACCCCTTCAGCACAAAGACTTGATGACTTGACTGATGGTTATATATCCAGCCTTATCCGTCGTGGAGATTTAGAAGGCAAGGCAGGGCAAACACTCTTATTACACAATATAAATAACACGCTTTGTGATAGAATATTATTGGTTGGCTGTGGTCGCGAACGTGATTTAAGTTTCACACAGTACCGAAAAATAATTTCAAATGCAGTCAGCACACTGAACGATACCGGTTCAATGGAAGCCGTTTTTTATCTCACTGAATTACCTGTCAAAGGTTGTGATAGCTCACAACGCATTCGTCATGCTATCGAAGCAGCCCAAAACTCTCTTTATCGTTTTGACCAATTAAAAAGTAAAAAAGACAGCACTCGCCGTCCCTTGCGAAAGATTGTACTGACCGTTCCCAACAGACGTGATCTGGCTGATGGTGAACGCGCTGTACGTGAAGGAATGGCAATTTCACAGGGTATAAAGGTAGCCAAAGATCTGGGTAACATGCCGGGCAATATATGTACACCGACTTATCTTGCTGATCGAGCAAAAACACTCACCCGGGTTTATTCTAACCTTAGCGTTGATATTCTCGATGAAGATCAACTTGAAGAACTGGGTATGAATGCTTTTTTATCCGTTTCCAGTGGCAGTCGTCAACCGGCAAAAATGATTGTCATGAATTATCAAAATACAGATTCATCAGCACCTCCTATATGCCTGGTTGGAAAAGGAGTCACATTTGACTCTGGTGGTATTTCACTAAAACCCGGCTCCGCCATGGACGAAATGAAATATGATATGTGTGGTGCGGCTAGTGTGATAGGCGCTGTAAATGCTATTGCTGAATTACAACTTGAGATCAATGTAGTAGCCGTGATACCAGCCACTGAAAATTTGCCTGATGGTCTGGCCACCAAACCGGGTGATATTGTCACCAGTTATTCTGGTACAACAATTGAGATATTAAACACAGATGCTGAAGGCCGGCTCATTTTATGTGATGCCTTAAGTTATTGTGAGCGATTTAATCCCTCTGTTGTTATTGATATCGCAACATTGACCGGTGCATGTGTTGTTGCTTTAGGTAAACATGCAGCAGGTCTGTTCAGCAACCACAGTCCATTAGCTCATGATCTGAATAATGCTGGTAAATCAACCGGTGATCGAGTTTGGGAAATGCCCTTATGGGAAGAATATCAGGAACAATTAAAGAGTAACTTTGCCGATCTTGCCAACATAGGTGGGAAAGAAGCCGGTTCTGTCACTGCTGCAACCTTTTTATCTGCTTTTTGCAAAAAGTATCATTGGGCACATCTTGATATCGCCGGAGTAGCCTGGGAATCAGGCACAAAAAAAGGCTCTACAGGCCGTCCGGTATCTCTATTAACCCAATATATTATCGATCAAGTCGACAATTCTTAACCATTAGCCAATTCATACATGCAAATCGATTTTTATATTTTAGGCGATAATTCACATAGAGACATTAACCAAATGGTGTGTCAGCTGTGTGAAAAAGCTATTGCTCAAGACATGAATGTGTTGATTTATACAAAATCAATTGAACAGGCACATCAATTGGATGAGTTACTGTGGACTTTCAAGGCTGACAGTTTTTTTGCGCATAAAAATGAGCTCAATGAAATTGCACCTGACAGTTCCTTTCCCTATCCTATTATTATCAGCTCAGATATTAAAGATAAAACTATAGCTTCAAGTCATCAATTTTTAATTAACTTAAGCAATGAATCTCCTGCTTATTTCCAGCACTTCAAACGAATTGCTGAAATGGTTGGCAAAAATCCTGATGATAAAGAAGTTGCCCGAAAGCGCTATCGCTTATATCGTGATAAGGGTTATACTCTCAATAAGTATGATCTCTGACAGCGCTATATGGGATGAATCTTTTTTTCCAAGTCCCTTAATTAAAAAAACGCGACAAACAGCTGCAGACTTATGCACAAAAGTATTACCTTTCCCCTAAGATAAGTCTATAATATTAAGCCTTATTTACCATCATTTTTCATCTTTTAAGACACAATCAGACTGAAAAACTATTATAGACCGCCAAATTTTTAAAAGAGTAATCCTCCACTATGGAAAAAATATACAATCCTCATGCCATTGAACAACGTTGGTATGAAACCTGGGAAAGTAATGGACATTTCTCACCAAAACTAGACAGCAGTGCCAAAGACAAAGATAGTTATTGCATCATGATTCCACCGCCCAATGTCACCGGCAGCCTTCACATGGGCCATGCATTCCAGGATACTATAATGGATACTCTGATCCGATATCATCGAATGAAGGGTGACAATACACTGTGGCAGCCTGGAACCGATCATGCGGGCATTGCCACTCAGATGGTTGTTGAGCGCATTATCAATAGTGAAGGAAAAACTCGTCATGATATTGGCCGTGACGCTTTTATTGAAAAAATATGGGATTGGAAAGAACATTCCGGCAACACTATTACCAAACAGCTTCGACGCATGGGTGCCTCTCTTGATTGGCAGCGTGAACGCTTTACGATGGATGATGGTCTCTCTGATGCCGTTAAAGAAGTTTTTGTTAAACTGCACGAAGAAGATCTTATTTATCGCGGCAAACGCCTGGTCAACTGGGACCCGGTATTACACACTGCAGTATCTGATTTAGAGGTACTTTCGGAAGAAGAAAACGGTCACTTCTGGCACATGCGTTATCCATTAAGTGACGGCAGTGGTGAGCTTATTGTTGCCACCACACGACCGGAAACCATGTTAGGTGATAGTGCTGTAGCAGTACACCCTGATGATGAACGCTTCAAATCACTGATCGGTAAAACCATCAAACTACCATTAACCGATCGTGAAATTCCTATTATTGCCGATGATTATGTTGATCCTGAATTTGGAACCGGTTGTGTCAAAATAACTCCCGCTCATGATTTTAATGACTATGAAATGGGTAAGCGCCATGATTTACCCATAATCAATATTTTTACCATTGATGCCGCCATCAATAACGACGCCCCTGAGAAATATCGAGGCATGGATCGTTATGTTGCCCGAAAAGAAATCATAAAAGATTTAGAGTCAGCAGGCCTGCTTGATAAAATTGAAGACCACCGTTTGATGGTACCACGCGGTGATCGTTCAGGCGCAGTCATTGAACCTTATTTAACCGATCAATGGTACGTAAAGATTGCACCATTAGCAGAGCCTGCCATCAAAGCCGTTCAGGATGGTGATATTCGTTTTGTACCGGATAATTGGAAAAACACCTATTATGAATGGATGAATAATATTGAAGACTGGTGTATATCCCGTCAAATCTGGTGGGGGCATCGTATCCCGGCCTGGTATGATGACGCTGGTAAAGTCTATGTCGCACGGGACGAACAAGAAGTTCGAAAAAAATATCAATTAGATGACAGCATTAAGCTTAAACAAGACGAAGACGTTCTGGATACCTGGTTCTCCTCAGCACTTTGGCCCTTCTCAACATTGGGCTGGCCAGAAAAAACACCTGAACTAGACACTTTTTATCCCACTAATGTATTAGTCACTGGGTTTGATATTATCTTCTTCTGGGTTGCCAGAATGATCATGATGGGACTAAAGTTCACCGGTCAGGTTCCTTTTAAAGAAGTCTATGTTCATGGTTTAGTGAGAGATTCACATGGTCACAAAATGTCTAAATCCAAAGGCAATGTACTTGACCCTATAGACTTAATCGACGGCATCGAACTTGAAACTTTAGTTGAAAAACGCACTAAGGGTATGATGCAGCCGCAAATGGCTAAAAAAATTGAGAAATCAACACGCAAAGAATTCAAAGACGGTATCCCCTCTTTTGGTACTGATGCTTTACGTTTTACATTTGCAATTCAAGCTACTACAGGGCGTGATATTAAATTCGATATGGGGCGTATTGAGGGTTATCGTAATTTCTGTAATAAGCTATGGAATGCCTCACGTTATGTATTAATGAACACCGAGGGGCATGACTGCGGTATCGAAAAAAATAGTGAAATGAGCTTTAGTTTAGCTGACAAATGGATTATTTCCCGTCTGCAGGAAACTGAAAAACAAGTTATTGAATCATTAAATACCTATCGACTTGATCTGGCCGCTCAGGCAATTTATGAATTTACCTGGAACGAATACTGTGACTGGTATTTAGAATTATCAAAATCAGTGTTGGGTGCTAAAGAAAATGACAATAGTGATATTTTACAAAAAGAAGCACAGCAGCGCGGTACCCGCCACACCCTCATCAATATCTTGGAAACATTATTACGCATAACTCATCCTATCATGCCCTATATTACAGAAGAAATCTGGCAACGAGTTGCACCATTGGCCGGTATCACACAAAATACGATTATGCTGCAAGCATACCCTGAGCCTGATAGTGATAAGATTGATCAATCAGCACTTGATGAAATGACCTGGTTACAGCAGTTTGTTCTAGGCATACGTCAAATCCGCAGTGGCTATGACATAAAGCCCGGCAAACCATTAACTGTATTATTACAAAATGGAGCTTCTTTAGATAAAGACAGACTATCTAAAAATGAACTGATGCTAAAAAATCTTGCCCGTTTAGAAGCAATTCAATGGGTCGAAAAAGATGATGATATCCCTGAGTCTGCAACAGCGTTAGTGGGTGAAATGCAGCTGCTTATCCCTATGGCTGGACTAATTAATGTTGAGGAAGAACGCGCAAGACTCAACAAAGAAATAGACTCTAATCAGGGTTTTATTGTTAAGCTTGAGAGTAAACTAGCCAATGAAAACTTTACTAGCCGTGCGCCGGAAAACGTCGTTGCTTTAGAACGGAAAAAACTTTCGGATGCTCAATCTATATTAAATAGTCTGACCGAACAGCTGGAAAAAATAAAAGCACTATAAGTAGCAGCCATCCACAAACAGCTGTTTGTTTAGCATCCTTCATCTAAGAAGCAACAGCAGGCTTTTTAGGCGAAAAGAGTGGCTAAATATTCAGTAAACGGATGGAAGCTGATTTACACTAGTGCTTATATGATGCTTTTTCAATGGCTCTAATATAATTAACACTTGTTTTTAACAACAAGCGATAAAAGAAACACATGTAATGTAACTCATTGTTACTCTTCCGACCCTGTTAAAGTGCGTCTGGACATTTATATTTTACAGCTCATGTTATTAACATGATGCATGACAATTTAGGTAACTAATTATGGTTTTCAACAAACTATTCAAACCACTGATCAATACGTTCACCAAAGACAAATTACACAGCCGAAACCCGGATGTTCGTAAAAAAGCAGTGCAGAATATACCGGTCAGCGATCAAGACACCTTGAATGATATTGCAATGAATGATCCTGAAGAATCCATTCGTGCTATCGCTGCAAACAAGCTTCATGATCTTGATATGCTGCAGACTATAATAATGAAAGGGACTAATGAAGTTGTTAAACAAGCTGCACAGAACCGCCTTTTTCAATTACTTTCTGGTCTTAAACATCCTATTCCAGACTATGATGTTCGAGAAAAGATGATACGTGGCAGTCGTAATTCAGCATTACTGGAATTTGTAGCAGAAAATGCTGATGAAGCATCTCTTCGAGAACTGAGTATAAAAAAAATCAGTCGTGATCCACTTCTCGGCAATATTGCTCTAAATGATAAAAACGCACAGATCAGACAACTTGCAGCTCAACAAATCGCTAAACGTTCCACTCTGGAACGGGTCGCAAAAAATTCTCGTCGTAAAGACAAGCGTGTTTACAAAATCATTAAAAACAAACTGGATCGCATCATCGAAGATGAAGAACGTCCAGCACTACTATCTAAAGAAGTGGTTGATATTTGTAACAAACTTGAAAAACTTCACAAACGAAATCTGTTACTTCAAGAAAAGACCACATTTGAAAATTATGTCGCTCGCTGGAGTGAGATCCAGAACTTTGCAGATCCCGAAGTTACGCAAAGATATCATTCAATTTGTTCAGGCATCATCAATAGTATGGATGAATTGGAACTGGCGCAACAAAAAGAGCATGAAGCTATTTTAAATCTTGATAGATTACTGAATAATTTATCAAATGCAGTGGATGACCTTCTTAATATTAAAGATAGCAATGAATCTGAACGGGATTTCATAGAGAGTAGAAAGAAAATAATTGATAATCTCACTCAGGAATGGGATGTTATTATAAAAACAATCCTGCATGATGATATAACAATGTCATACAATTCAAAATTTCAGGCAATTCTTGATCTCGCTGACACAAAGACCGACACATCACAAAAAACCAGCACCAATAGCTTAGAAATAATTACACGTCTAATCGATCAAGCAGAAAGTATGCTGAATAAATCCGGTTTTATTTTAGAAAAAACAATTTCAGTTTTACAAAACAAATTTAATCAACAACTGGATAGCAATACCATTTCAACTGCTGATATTGAACAGCATAAAAACAAGTTTCAGGCAGTGATCCATAAATTAAATGAACAATTACACATTCAACAAAATCATGCACAGGATCTCAAAAACAAACTCAATAAGAGTACTGAAACAATAAAAGATTTGCTTACAGACGGGCATATTTCAGAAGCAGAAAAATTATTACACGATGAACTTAAACTCATCGAAAAATCAGTTGTTATTTCAAACATTGAGAAACAAAATTATCAAAATGAACTTAAGCAGATACAATCTCAATTAGGTGACTTATCTTCATGGCGTAATTGGGCACATGATAACGAACGTGAAAATCTGGTGTTAAAAGCACAACAACTTGTTGAGCAGGCTAAAAATTCAAAGACACTGGATAAAGACTATCCTGATATTACATTTGCAGTAAAAGAATTACGCCGGCAATGGAAAAAAATGCGCAGTCATACACAAGAAAATTTATGGCAGCAATTTAACACTGCCTGTAATCTTGCCTATGAGCAATGCACACCCTTTATCGATAAACAGACCGCTTTTCGCCATGACAATCTTAAAGCAAAGCAAACACTTTGTCAGCAGTTAGAAGATTATATAAAAAGTATGAACTGGCCTACAGCTGACAACGATGAGAACGATCATTCAATTGACTGGATTCAAGTCGATAAAATCACCAAACAGGCTCGCAAAGAATGGTCAGCCATTGGTTTTGTCGAACGAAAAGACCACAAATCTATCAATAATCGTTTTGATAAAAGCATTGATATCATTCGCAATGAATTAAAAAAAATCTGGCAAATTAATCAGGATCAATTTTATAATCTTATTATTAAAGTCGAAGCACTACACGAAATAATTGATGAAGACATTTCCGGGGCTATTAATAAAGCCAAAGATTATCAAAAACAATGGAAAAAAATAGGTCCTGTTTCATCTTATCAACGAAACAAATTATGGAAAAAATTCCGTAAAGCATGTGACACTATCTTTGATAAGCGACAGGAAAATATCGAACAAAAAAACAGTCTCAATACTGAAAAGCTCAGGGAGAAGGAAGCAGTTTGTGAAAACCTTGAAGCTCTCAATCAACAGCCACTCAGTTTAACAGATCTTGAAAATGCTTATAACGATATTAAAACACTTTGGCAAGATCTCGAATCACAGGCAAAATCATTAAGTCAGGATGTTTCCAAACGTTATGCTATAGCCTTAGAAACTTACAAAGAAAAAGTTCAGGGGCTGATAAATGAGCAACAAAAACTAAAATTTGAATTACTCTTTAGTAAAGCTGACTTATGTACTCAGGTAGAGCTCTCAAATGAAATGAATGATGAAACAATAAAAAACTTTAAGGAGCAGTGGTCAACCTTAGAACAAAACCCGGTTAATGGGGCACAACTTAAACAACGTTTCAATAATGCACTTGAGTTAATTACTGCAGATAAAAGCTCATTGATAGAAAAAGAGCTTGAGAGTAAATATAACTTTTGTCTTAAATATGAGATATTACTAGGTAGGGATTCACCGCAGGAATACCAGCAAGCTCGAATGGAAAAACAGGTTGAATTACTCAATTCAAATCTTGGAAAAAATAGTAGTCAGGATTCATCAAATGGTAATACATCAAATTATGAACTGCAAAGCCAATGGTATGAGTTCAGTAATTATTCACAAGATAATGATCTGCAGCAACGTTTTATGAATTTAATAACTGACTAATTTATTTATTATCCTTGCAAGGAATGACAACATGAGTATTAATTTTTTAATTGGCGGCAATGATAAAACACAGGTCAATTTTTCTGCTAAAACCGCTAATCGTCACGGAATGATTGCTGGTGCAACCGGTACAGGTAAAACAGTCACACTGCAAATATTAGCGGAAAATTTTTCCAAAATCGGTGTGCCGGTTTTTCTTGCTGATATTAAGGGTGACTTATCGGGGCTTGCCGCAAGTGGAGCGATGAATGAAAAAATTCAATCCCGAATTGATACTATAAAAATTGAAAACTATTCCAACCATGCTAATCCCAGTCTGTTCTGGGATCTCTATGCCGAAAATGGCCACCCTGTTCATCCTAAAAAACGCAGTAGCCCATGCAACGACATAATATCCAGCACCAAACTTCTCATAATTGAACTGTTTTTCTCTAGGCTGGAG
>JAHXIM010000476.1 GCA_025655635.1 gamma proteobacterium symbiont of Lucinoma myriamae
TATAACATTTCTGGTCGATCTGGTCACTCAAAAATAGGGATAATTCCTTACATTTCAAATAGATAATATGTTTTTCAGGGCTGACTAGTTACAAAAAAATTAAGACTTGAATCAAGTATAAAGTGTCCCAAACTTTTGAAGTTAATATTAGGATTATAGCATTATCAAGATGAAAAGGCTGAAATTCTGCTTTTTTATTTGAATATAAGTGTGATTGGAGTAAAAAATGAGCCAGGTGAGCGAACAAAAAGAAAATTATATTGACACTTCTGATGCAAAAGAATCACGTGAATTTCTAGCAGAAAAAGTGACTGAACTGACACAAAAGCTGAATACATTACCTGCCGTTGTCGAACCAATGGAGAGGGCTCGGTTATTGCTTGATTTGGCTAATGCAGAGCTGGGTATGACGCAAATGAGTGATGTATGGAATCATGCAAAAGCGGCTTTTGATGTGTGTATTGCTCATGAAGAATGGCAGCTGGCCATTGAGGCCTGTGACCTGTTGTATCAAACAGAACTACCATCTTCAATTGTAGCATTGGGGCATGGTGTCTGGTTATCAGTGACTTATCCTGTAGAACCGGAATACAGCATTAATATGCTCAACAATGTGATTAATGAAACCACAGATGATGCCGATGGTGCTGCATTAGCAGCTATTACTGCACATTTTATTGTTGATCAGCGTACTGAAGGCACAAAGCGTAATGACTTAAAAGTACTTACCAGTAATATGTTAGCTAAAGTGGCTCTGCGTCATAGTAAAGTAGAAACACAAGTTGGTCTTGATGTCTGGATGGATAAATTAGAACTCAGAGAGCCTGATGTCTTTTTGCCTAGAATGAGTATGGTGGTTGGTGCTATTGTTGGTGATGGCAACTGGTGGTTTGACAGAGAAGAATTAAAAAGTAAAATCGCAAAATAAAATAATGAGAATTGTGTATCAGGAAAACCCTTTATGGTTCATAAAGTGACCCATAAAGGGAAGTAGCTTATTTATAAAATACACACTTATTATTTAATCAATGATCTCATCCCCGTGAAATGTACTGTCAAAATGCATGTTCTGGCCTTTAACACCATGAGACGTTAATAACGGTTTCAGCAGGTGATTTAAGTGTCCATGTCCAGGTGCAGCAATATACAAATCATAATTTAATAAATGACTGTGCTCATTATGAAGGTGCAGCAAAAGAGTATCGGCAACCACATTGGTTTTTGCTTCACACATAATGCGTGTATAAGTAAAGTTATCCAGCGCGTCATTCCAGGAACGGCATAAATTATCCAGGTAATGATTTTCTACCTTCGTTGTCATCCAGTATAAATGAATGCTCTCAGCATGATCCAGTGACATTGCGTGTTCAATTAAGCTTTTTATTGCAGCAAATCCTGTATCCCAGGCAATAAAAATTAAAGAATTTGGAGAGTCTTCATCAAGTACAAAACTACCGTGCGGTCCCTCGAGTGTTACACTATCATTGTTTTTTAAATTCTGGATAACGGTCTGGGAAAAAGCAGCTTTGTCGTTAACAGAAATGTGAAATTCTAGATTACTGGGTTCACAGGGACAACTGGCTATTGAATATTCGGCATTAACAGGCTGACTATTATCCTGTAAGTAATTATCAAGATTCAATTCAACATGCTGACCTGCCAGAAATCTCAGACGCTGGCTGCGAGGCGTTTTTAGTGTGACTATTATGACATGTTCATTAGAGCGATCAATTTTCTTAACTTTTGAGACAATTGTTTGCAATGGAATATCATCAACACAGACTGCTTCTTCTGTTTCTAACGTAATATCTGTTTTAGCTGCATTAGAGCAGGTCAGAATATAGCCCTGACTTTTTTCACTTTGAGAAAAAACATAGTCCTGATGTCTGGTTTTTTCGACCTGACCGGAAAGTAGTTTAGCTTTACATTTGCCGCATTTTCCATTATTGCAGCCATAATCAACAGCCAGACCTGAACGTAAAGCGGACTCAAGTAATGTTTCAGATTTATCAGAAATATAGTCATGACGGCTAGGTAATAATCTGACGTGGGGTAACATAAATTGCTTAATCTGATTTTCCAGATGCTCAACAGGAGTGGTAAGTTTATCTTCTTGAAGAATATGGTAGGCTGTATTAAACCATTGTCTTATTTCTTTAAAAGCATGTTCAGGATTAGAGATAACATTAAGTTCAATAAATTTTTGCTTCATTCCATCAATTAATTCCTCCATGTTTTCTGTTAGTTTGCGCTCTTCAGCCAGTTCTTTGTTTATTTTAACAATACGACGGCTTAATGCATCTACCTGAGCGCCATCACGTTCGCTTTGGGCCATTTTATGCACGGCATCCTGCATAAATTTTTCCATTTTTTCGAGCATGGTATTGTCTTCGTAGACTGCTTCTGGAAAAGCTTTTTTTAAATCAGAAAGTACGACAGTACCTTCCATAACAGTGAGTTTATTTTCCTGGATTTTTTTTTGAATATCACCACGTTTGACACCAATGAGACGTGCGGCCTGAGAAAGAGATAAATGACGATCCATTGATAACTCCTTTTTTATTAATAGTTGATTTTTTTAGATGCGTACTACTAATATTAATTATTTTATTATGTGAATATTTACTACACAAATGTAGCCTATAAAGAAGGAGATGTCTGCTAATTGGATCAAATAATATCAAGATATTTTTGTGGATCAACATTCCACTTAAGATCTGCCTCAGAGCTGATGACTGTAATTTTTTCTTGCTTAGAAAGATCAATCAGTACAGGCGCAACTGTTTCACGTGACTTTGTATTGAGAAAAATGACAACACAAGGTGCTAGTAAGTTGCTATTATTTTCTGTGACTACAGCCAGATGATGATTGCTGAGCATCACTAATGTAGCAGGTGGATAAATACCAACACAGTGAATAAATTCCTGTATAAGCTTAGGGTTAAAATGTGAGCCGGTCCAGGATAACATGCGCTTTAGTACAACGGATGGATCTTGCCCTTTGTGATAACAGCGATCGGCGGTTAGCGCATCATAAACATCCACAATTGCAGACATCTGCCCCAGCAAACTGATTTCATCACCTTTTTTACCGCCGGGATAACCGGAGCCATCATATTTTTCATGATGTAATGCCGCCACATCTAATGCATTTTGGTTGATACCGGGTGTTTTTGATAAAATAATATGACTATCAACAACGTGCCGGCGCATAATCACAAGTTCTTCGTCTGTTAATTTATCTGGTTTGTTTAAAATCTCTGTGGGTGTGAGTGCTTTGCCAATATCATGTAAAAATCCACCAACACCAACATCATGAATTATTTCATCAGACATACATATCGCGGCTTTTACAAAAGGACATCATCAGCACACCAATATTTACTGAATGTTCAAATGTATAGGTGTCCATATTACGGATACGTGACAGACCTAATAAGGCATTGTGATTCTCAAGCACCGATTCAGACATTTTATCAATGACCGGTGTGACTTGCTCCATCTCAACCTGCTGTCCAAGCTTAACATCAGACATGACATTTGAAATAGCATGCTCTGCATGGTCTTTTATCTGTTTTGCTTCTTTACGTGTCTGTTGTAAGGGGGGAGGTAACTCATTTTTTAAAGATGGCTGCTGATTCTTTGTGATTTTTAAATCGGGGAAAGAGGTTGGTTTATTATCTTGAACATCTAATCCTTTACTAGTATCAATTTTTAGTGACTTGATGCCGAGATGATAAATTTTTTTTATATCTTTTGTTGCTGTGATTTTGAATTGATTTTGGGAAAAGGGGTGTTTTATCCAGGGACAATTCAGCTCATGGATATACATGCCGGATGTTAATTGTTCAGTAGAAATAGTTTTGATCATAACAAAATGACTTACTGCTCTAAAATATCAGAGAAGAGATAATTCTCATTATAGACATGAAAATTTAAAAATCTATTTATATCAGTAAATTGTTATTTAATCTATGGAGAGCAAGAAAAGGTGAAAAAAGGAAGTGGCGTCCCCTAGGGGACTCGAACCCCTGTTACCGCCGTGAAAGGGCGGTGTCCTAGGCCACTAGACGAAGGGGACATTGTGCAAAGTGCAAACTAAAAAGTCAGACTTAAACAGTCCTTCGAAGCAATTAGCTAGAAAGTGCGCATATTATAGGGTTGAGATTTTAATTAGTCAAACATTAATTTTTTTTATTTTTCCTTATGATAGTAAAAATAAATAAAAAAATTATTAAATTATCAATTGCTTATGGATAATATTGATAGCTTTTTATATTATATAAGTCTCTATTGAATATTTCTCAGGAACTCGATAATTATGAATGATTTAATTGAATCAACTGCCTGGCTTAAACTGAAAGAACATTATGAAACGATAAAAGATGTTCATATGCGTGATCTGTTTGCTGAAGAACCTCAGCGTTTTGAGGCTTTTTCGGCTAGTTTGAATGATATATTGTTAGATTATTCAAAAAACCGGGTAACAGATGAAACTATGGAGCTTTTATTTGCCCTGGCGCGACAGGCTAATGTGGAAGAATGGCGTGATAATATGCTGGCAGGAATGGCAATAAATTCCACAGAAAATCGTTCTGTATTACATATGGCATTGAGAAATCGCTCTAATAAACCGATTCGGGTCGATGGCCGCAATGTAATGCCTAAGGTTAAAGCTGTTTTAGCTCACATGAGAGATTTTTCTGAACAGGTACGTTCTGGTGAGTGGCACGGTTATAACGGGGACAGAATAAAAAGTATTGTCAATATTGGTATAGGTGGTTCTGATCTCGGCCCTCATGTGGTTTGTGAATCAATGAAGCCTTTTGCTCAACGAGGTTTAAAAGCCTATTTTGTTTCCAATGCCGATGCCACTCATCTGGTTGAGACTTTAAAGCAAGTTGAACCGGAATCCACATTATTTGTTATTGCCTCAAAAACATTTACCACACAGGAAACAATGCTTAATGCCTACAGTGCCAGAAAGTGGTTTATGGACCTGGTTGGTAATGAAAAGGCCATAGAAAAACATTTTGTGGCCGTAACAACCAATATTGAATTAGCGGGAAAATTTGGCATTAATGAAGCGAATATCTTTGAGTTTTGGGATTGGGTCGGTGGACGTTATTCTTTATGGTCCTCAGTGGGTTTAACCATCGCACTTTATCTGGGCATGGATCATTTTGAATCGCTGCTGGAAGGGGCTTATGATATGGATCAGCATTTCCAAAATGCCCCCCTGGAAGAAAACATTCCTGTAATTCTGGCTTTATTAGGGATTTGGTATAACAACTTTTTTGATGCGCAAAGTCATGCGATTATGCCCTATAGTCAATATTTGGAGCGTCTGCCGGATTATTTGCAGCAATTAGATATGGAAAGTAATGGTAAAACTATTGATCGTAAAGGTCATCGAGTCAATTACTTAACCGGGCCTATTATCTGGGGCCAGTCAGGTACCAATGGACAGCATGCTTTCTTCCAGTTATTACATCAGGGTACTAAACCGGTTCCTGCTGATTTTCTTATTCCTGCATTAAGCCAAAATCCCCTTGGCTTACATCATAGGGTGCTGTTTTCTAACTGTTTAGCTCAAACCAAAGCATTAATGCTGGGTAAAAAATATGCTGAAGCAGTAGATGAAATGAAGCATCAGGGCTTTGATAAAAAAACTATTGAAGAAGTCATTCAACATAAGGTGTTTGATGGTAATAAACCGACCAACACCATTATCTTTGAACGACTCACACCAAAAACATTAGGCTCTATATTAGCCATGTATGAGCATAAAGTGTTTGTGCAGGGGATTATCTGGAATATTAATTCCTATGATCAATGGGGTGTTGAGTATGGCAAGGTATTGGCTGGTCAAATTCAGAAGGACTTATCAAAACCGGGTGATGTTGAAAATCATGATTCCTCTACCAATGGCCTGATTAATTATCGCAAACGTGTTTATTTTGATGAAATTGAAAAAAGTGGTGTGGACTAGTTATAAAGGGTTTATCAGCAGCTAACTGATACTTAATTTCTCATATTAATTGACTGGACTCCTTCCTTCAGATGAAGGACAAAAAGTCATTAAAAAATGCTTTATTGCTTTTACGTGTTTAGCGAGGAGGGAGCTCTTCGATTTTGAATTCATCAACCAGACCTTGTAAGTTATCAGATAGTTCAGACAGTACTTCACTGGAGGTTTTTATTTCCAGTGAAGAGGCGCTGGTTTTCTGGCTTTCGGCTATAATTATTTCAATATTATGGTTAATCTCTGTGGAAAGATCTGCCTGTTCAGCTACTGCTTCTTTTATGAGTTGATTTTTCTTATCAATAGATTCAATTGAATGAGTGACAGTGTTTAACACCTCTCCGGCATCTTTTGCCTGCTTGACACTACTCAAGATATGAGTTTTACTGGCATCCATTACCTTTACGGCATCTTTACTGACCAATTGTAAACGTTCTATGAGGGATTGAATTTCAGTGGTGGCATCCTGTGTGCGACTTGCAAGTTGTCTTACTTCATCAGCTACCACTGCAAATCCACGACCAGATTCACCCGCTCGTGCGGCCTCAATAGCTGCATTTAAGGCGAGTAAGTTGGTTTGCTCTGCAATACTTTTAATCACATTCACGACTGAACCAATATTATCACTATCGGACTCTAATTGATGAATCACTACTGCAGATTGTTCAATTTGACTGGCAACCTGATTAATGGCTTTAATGGTTGAGAGAACACTTTGCTGACCTTTTTGTGAATCACCTCTTGTCTGGTGAGTTGCCTTAGATGCAAACTCGGTATGTTCTGTAACCACTCTGGATTTATCCATCATTTGATTAATAGAACTGGCTATTTGGCTGGTTTGTTCATTTTGTCTATTGATGGTGCTATTTGTTTCATTAGAGTGCTCTTTAAGAATATTGGTGGCATTAGTGAAATAATGAACAGTATGTGAAACTTCTTGCAGGCTGTTGTGAAATTTTAATAACATATTGTCAAATGCATTGGCTGCGCTGCCAATTTCATCATTGTGATTCATATTAATGCGTTTGGTCAAATCAGAGGTTTGTTCAATTTCTTTTATTACGTTACTCAGGTGAATAATAGGCCTGGTGATCATTCTGGAAAAGAGTAGGCCTGCAATTACAGACAGAGTGAGCATAATTAAAAATACTGATAAAGCGGAGGTTGCAATGGTTTTTTTCAATGCCTCAACAGGGGAAAAAGCTTCAGCTACACTAATTTCGCTAATAATAGCCCAGTTTAGATTAGCAATTTTTATACTGGAATAGGCTGATAAAACAGGAATTGACAGCGAGTTTGAATATTGTGAGAATCCAGCTTTTCCAGAAAAGGCATTTTGTGTACCCGGTGTTTTAATGGATTGTATTAATACATTGGTTTTTTTAGATTTAATATTATCAATATCTTTTTGATTCATGCCGGTTTGTTTGATGAGTGAAAAGTAGTTTTCTGAGTTTTCAACCAATCTTCGATCAATACTACGCGCCAATAGATCTGAGCCAACCAGATAACTTTCTCCAGTATCACCCATGCCGACTTGCGGCCACTTTTTATTGCTGGTCATAATTTGGTTGATCACTTTAGTATTGAGTTGAAAAATCAAAATGCCGGTTTTCTCTTCATCATCAAAAATAGGTGATGCAATAAATGCAGAGGCTTGATTGAGTGATGGCAGATAAGGTGAAAAATCTGTTAAAGAGACAAAATCTGCTTTTGTCGCTTGATTTGCTTTGTTAAACACTTTACCTAATTCAGATTGTGCAAGAGGCCCATCAATTAGAGATGAGGCAAAATCAATTTTTTTACTAACGGAATAAATGATATTACCCGTTTCAGGATCGACAAAGTAAATATCACTAAAAAGAAAACGGTTTTTGAATTCTTTGAATTTATTATGATAGAGACTATGAATTTGAGCATAAAGTGTATCATCATCGGGATTAAGCAATTGATCCTTTGCCATCAATGGCGCTTTATTAGTGACTAAATATTGTGTTTGTAAACTAATGGCCTGCTCACTGAGTTTATTAACATAATTGTTCAAAGCAGGAGGTTTTTCAGAATTTAACTTAGAGAAGCCCTTATTAAAATCCTGTTGACAGAATTTTTGCAAAGTGATTTTGTAGTCACTAACAGGTGTTTCATCGATAAATTCATCATTAAAGTTAGTAAATGCATCTTTAAAAGATAAACTGGCATCAATAAACATTTGATCTTTAGAAAAAGTAATGAGTTGATCGGTGGTTATTTTAAAATAATTTTCAATCTGGGCTTTTTTATCATCACGCAGGGCAATGAGACGATTTTGTATTTGTTCCTGAAGCGCCTTTTCACCCTTGTCGATAGACTGCCAACCGATAACCATGCTGACAACAAGTAGCGGAATAATGCTCAGCAGGCCAGACCCCAGTAACACTTTCGTTTTTATATTCATAGACTAATATCCAGAGCAGATTTAATATATTTTACGATTTATATCTAAGTTGAAAACTACAGGTTTTATTTTTGATAAAGATAACAGAATAATATCTGATTTATATATCGACAATAAGGAGAGAACCTTTAATTAATAAAAGGCTGATTTATATCAATAAGATGACTGGCCTGGCGGGATGTTATGCCAAAGATGGTTGTAAAAATATTCCAGAGGCTGGTATTTGTCTTTATAATTCATTTTGTTGCAGTTTTTTATCCAATACCCAAGATAGAGCCACTGTAAGCCGCGGCGCCGTGCTTCTTCTGCTTGCCATATAATAGAGAAGACGCCCAAACTACGTTTTTTGTATTCGAGTGAAGAATCAAAAAATGTATATACTGCGGAAAGACCATCCGTTACGTTATCGGTTGCTGCAATACCAATTAACTTATCATTTTCCTGAAATTCAAAAAAAGTGGTATTACTCCATTTTGAGGTCAGAAAATCCAGATATTTTTCATTATCAGGCTCATCCATCCCACCTCCCGGATGTCTTGATTTGACATAGTCAGCATACATTTGATACTGCGCTTCGTTATATTCAGGTTTTTGAGCTTTTACAATCACATGTTTATTTTTGTTCTTGCAACGCTTTTGGGAACGGCTTAAAACGAATTTTTGGACATCCAGACGAACGGGGATACAGTCATGGCATTTTTTACAATAGGGGGTGTAGACATAATCGCCGCTGCGACGAAAACCTTGCTGGATCAATTCTGAATAGGTATCAGCACTCATTTCTTTGTCTGGATCAACAAATAAACTATTGGCCTGACGAGCGGGTAGATAACTGCAATCGTGTTCAGCAGAGAGATACAGGTTTATTGGTTTTTGTAGAAATTTGTTTTCCATATTAGCCATTTAGTTTATCCAAAAATATTGTCTATGTAATTTATATACACTTTCAGACAATAAACCACCCATGTTTATTACTGAAAAACTATGACTGAAATAGAGTATTCTTTTGATTATTATTAGTATCTAAAAATGACTGGGTATGTTGTGCGATCAGTTTAAGAAATTGATTTCTTGGGATCTCTTCAGCCCCCAGGCTCAATAGATGAGCGGTTGTTACCTGACAATCAATCAAAGCATAGTTGCTTTTTGTTAATACGTCCAGTAAATGAACAAAGGCTACTTTTGAGGCATTATTTTTCAGAGAAAACATCGACTCACCAAAAAAGACCTTCCCCAAAGCAATTCCATACAATCCTCCGACTAATTGACCGTTTTGCCAGCACTCAGCACTATGAGCAATACCCAGCTTGTGTAAGTTAATATAGGCCTGCTGCATGTCATTATCGATCCAGGTACCATCCTGAGCTTTGCGTGGTGTTTGTGAGCAGGCATGTATAACTTGTTCAAATGCCTGGTCAATTGTGGTAGTGAAGATTTTTTTTCGGATAATTTTTTTCAGGCTTTTAGAAACATGCAGTTTTTCAGGAAATAAGACGGCGCGTGGATCGGGGCTCCACCATAAAATAGGCTGCCCGGGGCTATACCAGGGAAAAATACCATTGAGATAGGCTATAACAATACGTTCAGGAGACAGATCGCCGCCAATGGCCAACAAACCATCAGGATCGGTTAATAGATTGTCCGGATGAGGGAAATTATAATTGTTATCTTCTGGTTTAAGCCATATGGGGTATTGGGTCATAAAAGTGAGTTGTTGTTAATTTTTCTTTGTGTGACTATTAATATAGCATAGAGACGAGTGATGTTTTAAAATCAATCGACTGTTCCCACTAATGGAATCATCTTTTGTTGACCTTCTTTTGAGTAGATATGTCTGATTTTACAATAAAAAACCTTAATTTATCACCAGTTTCAGCTGATTTCAGCCATGTATTCAATTTTTGCGTGCCGGCAGGAAGTTGTATGGGAATGACTGGCCCGTCAGGGATTGGTAAATCAATTCTATTAAAGGCTTTAGCCGATATTTTGCCCCATCAGGGTGAGATATTTCTTGGTGAAATTGAATCACAAATGATCCCTGCACCTCAATGGCGTCGTAAAGTTGCTCTGTTGCCGGCAGAAAGTCAATGGTGGTGCGATACAGTGGGTGAACATTTTAAAATATTTGATGAAACATTATTTGGCCAACTTGGTTTTGAACAAAAGGTTATGGGTTGGCAAATCAGTCATCTGTCCAGTGGAGAAAAGCAAAGACTGGCATGCATTCGCTTATTAATAAATCAACCGGAAGCCTTATTACTGGATGAACCAACGGCTAATCTGGATAAAGATAACCAGGCTAATTTAGAATCACTTATTTCTGACTATCAAAAAAAATATCAAATACCCGTTATTTGGATCAGCCATGATAAAGCACAACTAGAGAGAGTTTGTCAGCAGCTATTAGTTCTAAATAAAGAGAATTATAAGCTTAGGCCGTTAACTGGAGCGCAATTATGATACACCTTACTCCCTGGGATTTAGTCATTGCTTCAAGCATGATCATTCTTCTGGCTATTACCAGTCTATTGCTGCAACTGAATATTGCCAGACAACTGACCATTGCAGCCATCCGAAATGTGATTCAATTGCTGCTCATCGGTTATATCCTTAAACTGATATTTAACACCAGCAACCTTTTTTTATTGGCAAGTATTGCAACCATAATGCTTTTGGTCGCAGGCTATGAAATTAATGCCAGACAAAAATATCCGTTAAAACGCTGGGTGGGTTTTAAAATAGGTACCAGCGCCTTATTTCTCTCTTCATTTTCAATGGTGTTGCTCACTTTGATGGTGATTGTTGCACCAACTCCCTGGTATTCGCCCCAATATGCCATTCCATTATTAGGTATGTTGCTGGGCAATACCATGAATGGTATTTCATTAGGTATGGATAAACTCAATCAGAGTGTCTACCAGCAAAGAGCGATCATAGAACAACGCTTAATGCTGGGGCAGACTTATCAGGAAGCGATTAAAGAAATTCGTACCGAAAGTATTCGAACCGGTATGATACCTATTATTAATTCGATGGCAATTGCCGGATTAGTCAGTTTGCCGGGTATGATGACGGGACAAATCCTGTCAGGAACACCACCGGTTGAAGCTGTAAAATATCAGATTCTTATCTTTTTTCTTATCGCTTCAGGGACTGGGTTTGGCATTATGCTGGCAGTTTGGATGATTGCCAAACGTATGTTTGATGAGCGTCAACGCCTTGATTTGGCTATATTAAAGATTAAATGATAAAACTTTCAGTTTATACATTGCAAAGTGTCATTGACTTTCCTATCCTTGAAATAGACTTATTCAATAATAAGCGTATCAATGCCATTAACTTAAGGATTCAACCCACTCTTTTGTAAGCCATATTGTACTTGGGTCTATTCCAGCGATTTCGTTTGTCTACTCT
>JAHXIM010000319.1 GCA_025655635.1 gamma proteobacterium symbiont of Lucinoma myriamae
AGGTCGTTTTCTCTGGTAATTGGGCTTCATCCACTGGGTGAATGATTTTTGGTGGTAATGTCATGATATTTCACTATAATTTCAATGGGTTGGACCAATGACTTCATCCAGTTTTTTGATGCTCATAAACTGACTGATAGCCAGTTTACCAACCAGAATGATAAGCTCAGGTTTGAGCAGTTCAATTTCTGCATTGAGCCATCGGGAGCATTGTTTTATTTCCTCTTTATCGGGGACTCTGTCACCATGGGCATTTTTACTTTTCTTACCGGGATAGCAGCGACAGATTGCTGACATATAAACAGAGGTGCGGATTTTTTTTTCATCAACGCCGATTGCAGCAAACCAGGAAAATAATTTTTTGCCGGCAGTCCAGGCAAATGGCCGTAATACTTCAATTTCTTTAAAACCAGGTGCTTGCCCAATCAACATCACCTTTGAAGGGATAGCCAAACCATGAATGGCAGGGCCAGACATCTTAGGACATAAAGTACACTGCTGTAATTTGTGCTGGTGTTGCTGTAATTGTAATTTAAGTTGATCTTTTTGCATGCAGCTGGCCTTGTTTTTCATTTACTTTAACACTTGATAAGTGACAGTATCGTTCAATCCATATAATGATAGTCTTATATCATGCTCCAATGCACAAAAAAATAAAAACTGAAGTAATAGCTTTAATTTTTGAAAAAATATGAAATAAGCCCATTTTTATGTAAAAAACTTTTTTTAGTCTATACTTATCTAAAAATAATAATTTTATTCTATATGATAGAGATAGTTGTAAGAATTAATAAGGGGGGGGATAAAGGAGCATGAGTTCAATTCGTACATTTATTGCAGAGGATCATGCAATACTCAGAGAGGGCTTACGTGCGTTACTGGTTTCAAATCCGGATATAGAAATCATTGGTGAAGCAGAAAATGGTCGTGATGCAGTTCAGCAAATCTGTAAATTAAAGCCTCAACTCGTTCTAATGGATTTATCCATGTCGCATACTGAACGGGACAGAAGCTATCAGTTTGATTAAACGACGTGAGCCGGATATAAAGATTATTGCATTAACCGTACATAAATCTCATGAATATGTCAGGGCAACCCTGGATGCTAAAGCTGATGGTTATATGCTTAAAGATGATACGCATCTGCAATTGCTAACTGCAATTGAGAGCGTGATTAAGGGAAATGTCTATCTGAGTCCAGGGATAACCAACAAAGTCGTAAGTGGTTATCTTGATAAAGACGCTGATTCACCAGGCTCACATTCCTGGGATACACTGACAGATAGAGAACGGCAGGTGATAAAACTAATTGCTGAAGGCTTTAAAAACAGGGATATAGCAGAAAGTTTATCCGTTAGTATAAAAACAGTTGAAAAGCACCGTTCCAATCTTATGAAAAAACTGGATCTGCATAATGCCTCGTCGTTAACCTCTTATGCGATAGAGAATCATATTACGGGTTAAAATAGCTGGTCGATATAAAATTAATAAGATGTATTATTATGAGCAATCTTAATAAGAGTGGAACTGGTAAAGCTGAACTTTTCTGCTATGAAAAGATAAGAAGAGTAGATTGCTGAATAGAAATATTGCTTAATTGATCATGTTTTGAACTAACCTTTAGGAAATACAGTTGCTTAAGAATTTTGTCCCTTTTTTCAACCGGCTAAAATACAAGGTTGTTTTTTCAGTTTCCTCGTTTATCAAGACAGATGAACACCAGGAACTTTTGAAAAAAGTAGATAGTCATTTTTTGATATGGGATCATGAACTGATTAATCTGGCTACAGGGCAAAGTCATGTTCTCAAGGATATGAGTGCAGATAGCATTGCTTCTG
The DNA here is from genome assembly GCA_025655635.1 of gamma proteobacterium symbiont of Lucinoma myriamae. GTDB lineage: Bacteria > Pseudomonadota > Gammaproteobacteria > GRL18 > GRL18 > GRL18. The sequence goes on from JAHXIM010000319.1 coordinate 1,839, forward strand.
CTGCGGGTGAGCTTATTCACAAAGGAAGTAAAAACAAACAAACTTTTCATGCAGCTCTATACTTACCTGATTTAGAATTTGTTGCAACAGAATATGAGTTGCCGGAAGTCGCTGCTCAGAATATTACGTCTGCGCTTAGTTACCAGGTTGATGAACTCATGCCTGCCTATCCGGGAAAATTAATACTGGCGGTGAATCATAATGAGTTAAAAGAAAAGAATATCGCCTTATGGCTGGATCAGCTCAGATCGGAACGCCTTTTCGCAGCCTTTAAAAACCAGAATATTGAGTTGACAGCCATAATACCCAGAGTGGCTCTGGCCTTCCTGTTAAAGAATATAAATGCGGTAAAAAATCAGATTCGTCAATTCAAAGAACTTGATGAAAACGGCATTTTGTATGCTGCTGTGGAAAATCAAAGTCTGGTTCAATGGCACAACATTAACAGTCGTGACATGAAAGATGAGACATATTTATATCAATGGGAACAGAAAGCTGAACCTTTAGATAATATGACATTGATTGAGACATCCGCTTTTTGGCAGCAAATTGATCGAAGTCATCTGGATCAGCTTCGCTATACGTTTTTCCCTGAATCTGCCCGGCAGAATTTAAAACAACGCAGTCGAATTAAAAAAGGCCGTCTTGCGATCATCGTCGGTGCTGTAGCCGCTTTTCTGGCAGCAACCCCCTTTATACTAAATTCAATACGTGATGCCAAATGGGAACAAAAGTATCTGGATTATAAAGAAAAGACTGCTGAAGTGAGTAAAATGCGTCGTACAGTGACCCAATTTGAAGATAACTGGGCTTTGTTCATTGAATATCCCCGGGCTGATGTTATGGCAGTGATAAAAAAACTCAATACTATTATTCCTAAAAACAGCTGGATAAAAGGCTTTGAAATAAAAAGCGGTGTGGTTGAAATTGATGGTTACAGTCCAAATCCTACTGAAATTCTGGAGCTGATATCACACCAGGCAGAATTTGAACAGGCGGCTTTTAATCAGAGAACCCGAACGGAGAGAGGCAAAGATAATGAACATTTTGGTATTACTTTTTATTTAAATAGTATTAATATGGAAGCTTATCAAGAAAAACATTTTCCTGTGAATTAACTTTCTGTGGATTAAGACCACAGGACTAAAGTGAATGACTAAAAAAGAAAAAAAAATATTATGGCTCTTTCTGGTGATTTTGTGTGTAGGCGTGATTGCACGAGGAATTCCCTTTGCCGCTAAATCATATCAGTCCGGTATTATGGCTGTAGAGGAATCAAAAGAAAAGATAAAACGTCTTAAAAAACTTCGGGCTCGTGAAGCGTATTGGCAGACAGAGTTTAAAAAAATTAATAACAAGGAACAACAATTATTAAAGCAGCTTTTTGTCGGACAGTCTCCGGAAATCATTGCCGCCCGCGTTCAGGAAAAGCTCAAGATGCTGGCAAGGCAAAGCGGTATTAAAGTTGACTCTATGAACCTTCCGGATTTAAAACAAACAGATGATTGGCTATTGATTAGTCAAACGATGACGTTTAAGGCTTCAACTGATAACTTAATGGCATTTCTGGACATGATTAAACAATCAAAATCAACTCTGATTGTGACCGATATTCAGATGAACTCATTCCGAAAAATTCTCAACTGTACGATTAAAGTGGTCGGCTTTAGTTATTCAGCTGCAAAGCAGGGAAGTAATTCCTGATGGAACTGGATTTAAATATTTTCTCAGACTTGCTGGTTCCACTCGGGATCGCACCGGATAAAGACTTTTTTCAATCTGGGAGACTGATTTATATTAACTCTCCAGAAGCCGAATTAAGAGCAAAGCTCCGTTATACTATAGGGCAGGAGATTGAATTTTTCCCGGAAAATGAAGAAAATATTTCCCGATTAATAAAGCATTGGCGTGCTGAGCTAGCACCGGAAATAGTTGAAGAACAGGAAGACGAAACCACTTTTAGTGAAGACGACCTGCAATACCTTTCATCTGATGCCCCGGTAATTCGTCTGGTCAATCACCTGTTTGAGCGAGTGCTTGACTTAAATGCCAGTGATATTCATTTTGAACCAGAAGAACAGAGCTTTAATGTTCGCTGCCGTGTTGATGGCATCATGCAGCAGATAGAAACCTTGCCGATAAGAGCCCAGCTTCCCGTGACTTCACGGCTGAAATTAATGGCAAAGCTGGATATCGGTGAAAAAAGACTGCCCCAGGATGGTCGAATTGACTACAGTCTTGGTCAGAAAAAAATTGATATGCGTGTGTCGACACTACCGGGTGTCCATGGTGAGTCAGTTGTTTTACGTATTCTTGATCGCAGTGATATTCAGGTCAAACTTGAACAACTGGGGATGCCGCATAGAGTACTGGATAACTGGGAGAAATTAATTAAGCAGCCTCACGGCATGATTCTGGTGACCGGGCCAACAGGAAGTGGTAAAACCACAACATTGTATGCCACTCTGGAAAAAATCAGTACCAAACAGCAAAAAATGATCACGGTAGAAGATCCGGTTGAATACCAACTGGACGGGATCACACAAATACAGGTCAATAGTAAAATTGGTCTGAGTTTTGCCTCGGGACTGCGCTCCATTGTTCGTCAGGATCCGGATGTGATCATGATAGGTGAAATACGTGATCATGAAACGGCTTCCATTGCCATTGAATCTGCTCTGACAGGTCACCTGGTCTTTTCAACGCTGCACACCAATGATGCAGCGGGTTCCATCAGCCGTTTACAGGACATGGGAGTTGAGCCCTATTTAATCAGCTCCAGTTTACTGGCGATTCAGGCGCAGCGATTAGTACGAAAAATTTGTCCGGACTGCTGCGGTGAACATAGTATGACTGATGTCGAAGCAAAACTACTGGGAATTTTGCCAGAGGAGATGTTTTCTGTTCATCGTGGAGAAGGCTGTAACCAATGCGGGGGAACAGGCTATCGAGGCCGTATTGGACTTTATGAATTATTAATCATCAGCGATGAGATCCGCTACCTGATCAACACCGGTGCTGATGCTAATATCATGCGTAAAAAAGCGGTTGAACAAGGTATGTTGACTCTGAGACAGGATGCTCTGAGCAAGCTGACTCATGGTTTAACTACAGTTGAAGAAGTTGTCAGGGTAACCAAAGCAGTATGAGCCTCAATTATTATGACTATAAAGCCTATAATAGCCAGAGTGTACTGGAGAAAGGGCAGCTCAGCGCCGAAAGTGAGCAGGAAGTGGTTAATGTCCTCAAAGGTAAAAAGCTGATCCCCATAAAAATTTCATTATCAGTCCGGCAGTCTCAACAAAAGACACAGAGAAAAGGTATATCAAGCTCTGAGCTGATTGATTTTACTCAGGGGCTGACGACCCTGATTGATGCCCAGATGCCTATCGATAAAGCGTTGCTTTTGCTGGAGGGGCTTTCAGAATCAGCCTCAACCAGACAGCTTATCGAAGCCATTCGCCGCGATGTAAAAGAGGGTAAAACTCTGGCTCAGGCAATGGAAGCCAGAAAAAATGTATTTTCAAGCATGTATGTCAATATTATCAGAGCGGGAGAAGAAGCCGGGATCCTCAGTCAGCTGTTGCCTTCACTGGAACGCTTTATGGTTGATTCTGCAGAAACACGGCGTTTTATTATTGCGGCAATGGTCTATCCAGCCGTGCTGTTTATTGTCGGTGTTGTGTCAGTTATTATCATGCTGGCCTTTGTGGTGCCTCAATTTGCCACTTTGTTTGAAGACGCTGGCACTCAAATTCCGCCTTCCGCTGCTTTTTTGCTGACATTAAGTGAATGGCTGCAGTCCTGGGGATGGACATTACTTCTCATACCGGTTGGAATTTACTATTTCTGGAAAATATGGGGTAATGGTAAAGAAAGAAAACAGCATCGAGACGGTTTTTTATTAAAGCTACCTGTTTTGGGTAAATTACTACTGTATCGGGATACAGCAAACTTTGCTCGAACCTTGGGCTCATTGTTGTCAGCAGGTATTCCTCTGCTGCGAGCTTTGAAAATAACACGAGGTGTGGTTGAAAATACCCAGCTGGTGGATGATTTAACTAAAGTGGAAGTGGATGTTCAGTCTGGTGTGGCTTTAGGGCAGGCACTGGATAACAGAAAAACATTTCCTGTACTATTATATAAACTAATCAGTGTGGGTGAAGAATCAGGCCGAATGGCCAGTATTCTGAATCAGCTGGCAACGACCTTTGACGGCTATGTAAAAAACCTGATTGCAAAACTTGTCGCGCTGCTGGAACCCTTATTAATTCTGTTTTTGGGTATTATGGTTGGCGGAATTGTGATTACTATGTTATTAGCGGTATTTAGTATTAATGATGTGGGAATGTAGAGGGAAAACGTGTGATTGACACAGTAAAAAATAAAAATATGAATCATTTATCCAGACAAATTAAATATCGAACCAGGTATTATTCTGGTCGATATAAAAAGTACAATGTATTGCTGGCTGCGCTTTTTTTAGTAGCCTGTCAAACAGCTCCTGAGCAAGATGAGTCAAGTCAGACAACGAATAATGTGCTGCATGATCCGTTACAAAAGGAATCTGTTCAACCGCCGATAGAGCAAAAAACAAGTCCTCAAAATCAAGTGTCGAAACAAGTAGCGGATAACACCGCTCAAAAGCCAAAAACCGATTACACTCAATCACGGCCACCGATGTCTTCAGCCACAAAAAAACGCCTGAAAGCACATGCTCAGCAATTAATCAGTAACGGTTCCATGCCGCAGGTTCAATACCAGCAAATGATGGCACCTGATGTACCGTTAGCTTCAGCAGATGTGCAGCCTGATGTGAAACCAACACCGCTGCAACTGGACTATGAGCAGGTTGAAATTCGACAGATCCTGGAAGACTTTGCTGATTCTATGGGGATGTCCATTATTATCGACCCCAGTATTTCCGGCAATGTGACTATGCGTACAGCCCCTGATTCGGAGTTGACTCAGGATGACCTATGGCCATTACTGCAAGTGATGCTCAGTGAGGCGGGTGTTGTTCTGGAAAAACGCAATGGTGTTTATTACGCTAAAAAATCTCAGCAATTTATACCTTCGACGATTGGTACAGCATCTATTTTAGATACCACAGATGCTTCTCTGATTATGCAGGTAACGCCCTTAAAACACATTTCCATTGATGCGGCACTCACCGTTCTAAAGCCGATTACCAGTGAAATGGGTCGAATTGTTCCGGTGCCTAATTTAAATACCTTGCTGATTGTGGATAATCCGGAACAGCTCAAGCGTGTTAATGGTTTGTTGTCTCTGATTGATGCGGACCCGTTCAAACATCGCGGTATCCGTTTGTATAAAATCAAGGAAGCAGAAGCGAAAAATGTTGCCCAGGAGCTCAATGATATTCTCAAACTGATTGAAGGTGAAAAGCCGGCCTATCAGGTTATGGGACTGGAACGGATCAATGCATTGCTGGTGGTTGCACCACCTGGACGTGGTTTTAAAGATGTCAATCGCTGGGTGGATATTCTGGATGCCGGCGCTGATGAAGCACTGGAGGAGCAGATTTTTATTTATAAATGCAAAAGTCTGGAATGCACTTCTCTGGCGGGGACTCTGAATGCCATTTTTGAACAAGAGGACAAAAGTGTAAAGAAAGAAACACCGGAAGAAGTGGATAATCCCAATGAATTTAAAACTGTCAGTAAAGAGTCATTATCCGTTGTAGCGAGAACCCAACCCGTTAAAAATGAGACTACAAAAAGTGTAAAAAGTGATGTAGTTGCCTCAGCAAATATTAATGTAACCATTGTCGCTGATGAAGACAGCAATGCCTTACTGGTGCGCACCACAGCCAAAGACTACAAACACCTGCTGGAAACAATCCGAACACTGGATGTGATCCCGCTGGAGGTGCTTATCAATGTAGTCATTGCTCAGGTTACTCTATCAGATTCACAGTCGTTCGGTATTGACTGGGCCTATTTCGGCAGTTCAGGTACACTGATTCAAACCAATTTTGGTCAGGCAAGCAATGCTGTGGGTGGTGATCCTTTCGGACTTATTGTCAATCGGCTGACCAGTAGCTGGCGGGTCACATTAAATGCACTTGCCAAGGAAAGTGATGTCAATATTCTTTCCAGACCCTCGTTATTGATTACCAATAATCAGGAGGGTGTCATTAATGTGGGTAAGGAAGTACCGGTTGAAACCTCTAATACGACCAACACGAATTCTGATGAGTTCAATGTCACCCAGCAGATTGCCTATCGAAAAACGGGCATTGAATTGACAGTGACTCCAAAAATAAATGAAGATGGTATTGTCAGTATGGCGATTCAACAGAGTTTATCTGCCATTGAGGGGCAAACAGAAGGTGGTGATGTAGGTTTGAACCCAACATTTACCAATCAGGAAATTAACACTTCTGTGGTGGTAAAAAATGGTGAAACCATTATTTTAGGTGGTTTAATCGAGACAGTTGAAGTAGATGGTGAATCCGGTGTGCCGTTGTTAAAAGATGTGCCGCTAATGGGGAACTTATTTAAATCACAGGCAACACAGATCGAGCGCCGGGAACTTATTTTAATTATTTCAACTCGAATTGTGAATCCGGAAGGCGATTATGATGATTTTAATAATGCCTTTAAGAGTCGATATTATGCGGCAGCCGAATATCTTGATGAACAATTGAGTGATGATAAAACCAAGAAACGGAAAAGAAAATGATAAACCAGCAAAAGGGCTTTACTCTTATTGAACTGCTTATCGTAATGGCAATTCTGGCTTTACTTGCGGGATTAGTTGGACCGACATTATGGAATAAATTAGCGGGTGCCAAGCGTGATGTGACGGCCACACAAATAAAAAATATTGAGTCATCACTGGATTCCTACCGTCTGGATATGGGCAAATTCCCTAAAGAACTGAATGAATTGCTCACAGATTCCACCGGAAAATCGGCCTGGGATGGCCCTTATATGAAAAAAATTCCCAAAGATCCCTGGGAAAATGATTATCAATATGTCTCACCGGGACAACACAATAAAGATTATGATCTGTATTCTATGGGGACGGATGGTCAGGAAGGTGGTGAGGAAGATGATAAAGATATCACCAATTGGGAATAATGCCTAAGTACTCCAATGGCTTTACCCTGATGGAGCTGATGATTGTAATGGCTATCATTGCTCTTGCCAGCGCAGTGATCATTCCTCGTATCGGCAGCAATGATGGTAAATTATATCGTACTCAATTACAAACTCTGACAGTCGCTCTAAATTATAATCGCCGCAGCGCAGTGGTAATGAATCGGCCTTTTGAGATAACTCTATTCCCTTTTACAGAAAATAATGACAGTACTGACAAACTGAAAAAAGGAGACTGGGCCAGTCAGGGTGCAGATATTCAGTGGCAGTCCGATACACAAAAACTGCAAAACAAGGTATTCACCATCAAGTATTTTCCTCAAGGCGGTGCAACCGGGGGAACCATAAGACTTCAGCATGGGCGTTTTATTGCACGGCTGTTTATAGACGGCATTACCGGTAAAGTCACTATAGAAGAAACACACAATGATCCAGACAGTTAAATCAGTGGCTAAACAACGGGGCTTCACATTGCTGGAAGTACTGATTGCGATTACCCTGACGGCACTGGTACTGGGTAGTCTGTTTGCTTTACAAAGTCAGAGTAAGCGCCTGAGTTATAAGGCACAAATGAATTTGCAAAAGAACATTAAGCAACGAGCCTATTTTAATGCGGCCTGGATAAATGATCGTCAGCTGGATTCCTATATGGACGAATTATCACAGCATTCAGACTACTCGGTTGATAATAAATCAGCACTTAAAAAGCCCGAGTCACAAGTTAAACCTGTAAACTTTTCTCTTGAATCGTTTGCCATTGTGAACCAGAAAAATGAAGTGCTTCTCACTAGCGTTCGCTTTCAAGAAAGCAATGTATCCCGATAGTGTGATGAGCTGACATTAATTATGAGCAAAAATTATCATTCTTCATTGCGGATAAAACAAGCCCGAGGGTTTACTTTACTGGAGCTGCTTGTTGCCATAAGCCTCAGTGCGTTGCTGATGACTGTTCTTGTTGCTGGTTTAAGCCAGATCACCCGTGACTTTGAAAAACAGGGGGAAAGCCTGGACCAAAAAATTGATGAGTCACTATTATTACTGCAATTAGAAAAAGCCATTCTTGGTACCTTCAGCTATCGTTTCAAGGAACACAGTCTGGCCAGGGAAGAATTATTTTTTCAAGGCAGTAAGACTGAGCTGAACTGGGTTTCTACTGTTTCACCCGGCCGTAACAATAGTCTGACGTTCTGGCATCTGGATGTGGCTGAAGACAAAGGCTTCAGGTTAAATGTACTACCTGCATATCCAGGTAGCTTGCATCAACAGCTGGAAAAAGCGCAAGCTAAAGAAGAGCTGCCAATGATTCATTTTAAAGATTATAAAATCTCACTGCATTATCTGGGTGTCACGATAAACAAAAAGAAGCAGTGGTACAGCAGCTGGTCGGGAAAAGATAAAAATGAGTTGCCTCTGGGTGTAAGAATACAATTTGAACCCACAGAGAATGTTCCTGAGAGTGATACGGGTTTTTCAGTCTTCAGCTTTATTCGTGTCCTCGCCAATGCTAAATAAGCAGACAGGTAAAAACATGCAGGGTGCCATTCTTATTATGGTACTGTGGATAATTATGCTGGGTATGATTCTGGTGACTGCTGTTGCGACCAATGTTCGCTTATCGGCAATGATGGTTATCCATCATCAGGAAGCCTTGCAGGACTGGAGTGCAATACTGGATGCCGTCAACAAGGCACATATGGAGCTGGTCATTGATAGAATGCCGAAAATTAACGCTGACAAGACCAGCTTATATAACAGGGAGAGTGAAGAAAATCGTTTTGATGGCCGCCCTATTACTTTAAGTTATCAAGCACCGCAAGGCATTAGTGTACGCATTTACAACTTGTCCGGAAAAATCAATATTGCCCGCCTGGATCAAAATAAATTGACCAGGCTGCTTGAGCAGCAGCTGGGTGAAAGCAATAAAAAAATACCTGAACTGGTGGATGCCTGGTTTGACTGGATAGATACAGACAGGCTCAAGCGTCTCAATGGTGCCGAAGAAGATTATTATAAAAAAGAACACAAAGGTTATGAGCCTCGTAATGGAAAGTTTGCCTCGGTGGATGAAATTCGCTGGATCAAAGGGTTTGATGAGGTGTTTGCTGATATTGATGTCAATCTGGTGTTCACCCTTTTGGGAAATACCAGCGGAGCGGTGAATCCTAATGTGGCAACCCGGGAAACTCTCCTTATGCTTCCCGGTATGAATGAAACGCAGGCTGATAAGCTTATCAAGGCTCGAAAAACTCAGCCTTTTAAAAGTATGGCTGATGTCAGTGTTCTCCTTCCACCTGTTGCTGTACAACGGCTAATAGGCTGGTTTGCTTTTCAAAAATCCAGCTATTATGCCATTGTGGTCTACCCGGACAGCATTACAGAAAAAACTAAAAAATTTCAGACAATTTATGCCTATAGGGAAGAAGTTCGAGTGGGTAGTGCTGCAAAGAAACCACAGATATTACGCGTGACCCCCTATGCAAAAGTAACTATAGAACATTAAAAATAATTGTTAAGTAACCTGAACTCTGTTCAAGAAATAGAGTAAAAGTACGCACTAAGTATTGATATTGCTTGGTTTATGGAAGAAGTGTCTTTGGCAT
>JAHXIM010000128.1 GCA_025655635.1 gamma proteobacterium symbiont of Lucinoma myriamae
CAATTCATGATGATTATCTTTTTTCAGGGTCGACTAACTACTGGTATTGTGAACGGATTAAAAAATACTGGTTTCGCTCAACTCCGGAGCTTGATACTGAAATAAGAGATAAGTTTGAGACTTTATGGGAAACGGCTGCCACAGGTGCCTTAAATCACTGGCTTGAAAGCGCAGAAGGTGCTTTGGCACTGGTGATTATTCTGGATCAATTGCCGTTAAATATGTTTCGAAATCAGGCTAAAAGTTTTCAGACGGAGCAGTTGGCTGTGCAAATGACTCGCCGTGCAATTGATAGAGGTCTGGACAGCCAATTACTTAAAAACAAACTTGCTTTTTTATATATGCCCCTGATGCATAGTGAAAATTTAGCTGATCAAGAGCTGTCTGTTCATCTTTTTGAGCAGGCAGGACTGGATGCTAATTGTCGATTTGCCCGACACCATAAAGATATTATCCGGCAATTTGGTCGTTTTCCTCATCGCAATAGTATTTTAAAGCGAGAAAGTACACAGCAGGAGCTGGACTATCTTAACTCAAAACATGCTTTTAAGGGCTAGTGGTTAACGAATCATAACCGCATGAGTCTATGAAAAAAGGTTTTTTTGGGAGGTGCATGAAGCACTGATTTACTCAATGCTTCATTAAGCAGTATAATCCCTGTTCAAAATGAAAATTCATAAGGTTTTAAACTATGCCGGGTACTCCAAAGACAACTAACCCTTCTGTTTCAGATAAGCAATTAGTGCTGGTGGATGGTTCATCCTATCTTTATCGTGCTTTTCATGCCATGCCTAATTTGAATAATTCTAAGGGTTTGCCTACCGGAGCGGTCTATGGCGTGGTCAATATGCTTAAACGTCTGCTCAATGACTATCCAACGCAAAGAGTTGCCATGATCTTTGATGCTAAAGGTAAAACCTTTCGTGATGATATGTACCCGGAATACAAAGCTAATCGTGCTTCCATGCCGGATGATTTACGTTGTCAAATCGAGCCATTGCATAAGGTGATCAAAGCAATGGGGTTTCCTCTTATCGCCATCCCGGGTGTGGAAGCGGATGATGTGATTGGAACGCTGGCATTACAGGCTGCCGAACAAGGCCTTGATGTGGTCATTTCTACCGGTGATAAGGATATGGCTCAGCTGGTTAATAAGCGGGTGTCTTTAGTGGACACGATGAAAAACCAGATTATGGATATTGACGGTGTTAAGAAAAAGTTTGGTGTCACACCGGAGCAGATTAAAGACTACCTGGCCTTAATTGGTGATACCTCTGATAACATCCCTGGAGTCGCTAAAGTCGGGCCTAAAACAGCCGTTAAATGGCTGGATGAATATGAAAGTGTGGCTAATATTATTGAACATGCCGAACAATTCAAAGGTAAAGTGGGTGAAAACCTGCGTTCTTCCCTTGAGCAATTAAAATTGTCTTATCAATTAGTGACCATTAAGCTTGATGTGGAAATGCAGGAAACAGTCGAACAACTTTGTCTGAGTGAGCAAAATTCAGAAAAATTGAAAGAGCTTTATGGGGAGCTGGAATTTAAAACCTGGTTATCGCAACTATTGACTAAGGAGTTTGCGGGAACACAACAGGATTTACTGGGTGAAAATGACAGTACTCAAGCTGATCTTGCAGATAGTTCTCAGAACAACCAAAAAGGAGACTATAGCACTATTACAGACTGGGGAACATTTGATATCTGGGAAAAGCGATTGCAGCAGGCAGAGTTAATTGCATTTGATACAGAAACCACATCACTGGATTATATGCAGGCAGAAATTGTGGGTGTATCTTTTGCTGTTGAAAGTGGTCATGCGGCCTATATCCCTCTAATTCATAAAGATGTTGAAGCGCCGACTCAACTGGATCGTAATGAGGTGTTATCCCGTTTGAAGCCATTACTGGAAGATCCCCAAAAGGCCAAAGTGGGACAAAATCTTAAATATGACCGCAATGTATTATTAAATCATGGCATCGACTTGCAGGGCATTGCCTTTGATACCATGCTGGAATCTTATGTGCTGGACAGCACGGCAACCCGTCATAATATGGATGCACTGGCACTCAAATATCTGAGCTATCAAACCACAAAGTATGAAGATATTGCCGGTAAGGGTGTTAAGCAATTGCGCTTTGATGAAGTGCCGGTTGCCCAGGCAGCACCTTATGCGGCAGAAGATGCTGATATTACTTTACGACTGCATGAAACACTGTGGCCTAAATTAGAAGAACAGCCAGGTTTGAAAACACTTTTTTGTGAAGTTGAATTGCCGCTATTAACAGTTTTATCTCATATTGAGCGCAATGGTGTACTGGTTGATGCAGCTTTATTACAGCAGCAAAGTCAGGACATTGCACTCAAACTAAAAGATATTGAAACTGAGGCCTTTGAACTGGCGGAAGAGCCATTTAATATGGCATCACCAAAGCAGATACAGCATATTCTATTTGAAAAAATGGCCTTGCCTGTTAAGTCAAAAACACCCAAAGGTCAGCCTTCAACCGCAGAATCAGTACTACAGGAACTGGCATTTGATTACCCCATGCCAAAATTGATTTTAGAACATCGCTCACTCGCTAAATTAAAATCGACCTATACTGACAAGCTGCCATTACAAATCGATGCACAAACAGGTCGTGTTCATACCTCTTATAATCAGGCTGTGGCGGTAACCGGACGACTATCATCAACAGAACCTAATTTACAAAATATCCCCATACGAACGGCTCAGGGTAGAAAAGTACGTCAGGCATTTATTGCACCTGAGGGTAAAAAAATAGTTGCCGCTGATTATTCTCAAATTGAATTACGGATCATGGCTCATCTTTCACAAGATACAGGATTGCTTAATGCCTTTGAGCAGGGATTGGATGTGCATAAAGCGACTGCAGCAGAAGTTTTTGGTATTGATTTGGAATCCGTCAGTACTGAGCAGCGCCGTAGTGCGAAAGCCATTAACTTTGGTTTAATTTATGGTATGTCGGCCTTTGGTCTGGCAAAACAACTGGATATTGGCAGAAAAGATGCACAAGGCTATATAGACCTTTATTTCACGCGTTATCCGGGTGTGAAAGATTATATGGACAGAATGCGTGAACTGGCTAAAGAGCAGGGTTATGTTGAAACGGTTTTTGGACGCCGACTATATATTCCGGAAATAAATTCACGTAATGGTCAGCGTCGCCAATATGCAGAACGTACAGCGATTAATGCACCCATGCAGGGCAGTGCGGCTGATATTATTAAGCGAGCGATGTTTGCCATGGATCAATGGTTAGAATCACAAGCGCTGTCCGGGCAGAAATTTGACGGTATAAAAATGACCATGCAGGTGCATGATGAACTGGTGTTTGAAGTACCTGAAAATGTGCTTGATGAGGCTGTTGAAAAAATTAAGACAATTATGAGTGATGCTGCCCAGCTGCAAGTACCATTAATCGTTGAAGCAGGAATTGGTGAAAATTGGGATGAGGCGCATTAGGGTAACCCATCTTAGTGTCTGGAACAGAAATTAGAAGGGACATCACGTTTCTTACTGGGAGGTAAAAGCATTCGATATCAGACTCTAACTTCATGCTTTAGTTACTACTCTTTCTTATCTTTTTTTGCTCTTGATTTTGGGCAACACGAGTGAGATAAATGGCGTAGAGAGTGTGGGGTAGACTGGAATTGCTATTAAGTTTTTTCTATTTAGTCAGAGACATGAAAGTTGTGGATAGCTAGATTTTATTTTTGTGATTTGTGAATAAACTCTCATTCGAAGAAGAATGAGAGTGATTACATCATTTTGTTAAAGGCATGGAGATTCAGTGCCCTGGCATTCGTAACAGGTTCAACTAATTTTTCCAGGTTAAAAACTTCCACTAAATTTTATCAGCCTGTCAAAGACATAAACAAATAGGGTAATTTTTCAGGCAGTTGTTCTACTTTATCAATGACTAAAAATTGTTTACTAAAAATAGTCTGTACATAATCATCGGCATGAGGATCGAGGTTAATACAAAAAGTATAAATTCCGTCTTGATCGAGTTCTTGTACTGCTTTGCGTGAGTCTTCAATTAATAATTTGGAATCACTGACATCGATATCAGCGGGTTCACCATCGGTCAACACTAATAATAGTTTTTTATCTGCCTGACAATTCCCTAAATAATGACCCGCATGTCGTAAAGCGGCACCCATACGGGTTGAATAACCCGCTTCAATAGCAGCCAGTCGAGCTTTGACATCATCACCCCAGTGTTCGCTATAACCTTTAATATGTTGATAACGGACTTCATGACGAGTATTGGAAGAAAAACCAGCAATAGCAAACTGATCACCCAGGTGCTCGATTGCGTAGGACAATAAAGCAACCGCTTCCTGACTTAATTGTAAAATGGTCTTATCACTGCCAGCAGGTGTTTCATTTAATGAGGCTGATAGATCCAGTAACAGCATCACTGCAATGTTACGCCCATCGTGTTTGTGACTCATATTAATGCGTGGATCGGGAGTGGAACCGCTTTTATAATCAATTAAAGAGCGTATTGCTGTATCTAGATCCAGTTCACTGCCATCTTCCTGATAGCGAATGCGAACATATTTTTGTGGTTTTAATAAGTCCAGTAATTGTTTTAAACGTTTGGCTAATAGTGAGTGCTTTTCTAATAAGGCATCAATATCAGCTGGGTTTCCTGGTGGATGCAGAGTTTCATACAGACTCACCCAATCTGGACGATAAGATTTGGTATTATAGTCCCATTCATGATAGTGCCGGGGAGGCAGGCCATTATCTTCCTCTTCCTCTTCCTCTTCTTTTTTATCCTGGTGTTTACGATCTTCAAACATTTCCTCGTCATCACTGAGTTCAATATAGATCCACAGATGGCGATTTTCATCACGATAGTCTATTTCGGTATCTTTAAAATACATCTTTGCTAATTGATCGGTCTGGCGACGTGTTTTTGCAATAAAAGAAATAGCAATAGAGGCCATCTCTGATGTGCTGGATTCACTCTCTTCCATGGCTGCAAAAAAACGTTCACGGCATTCAAGTATATCGGGATTGCTGTAACCATGATCGGGGTTTAATATTGCATATGAGAGCATCGCTAAACGGTGGCGAATACAAGACTCGACTTCATTATCACAGTCATCCTCTATGGGGCGAGGGTGCAAGGAAATGTATATTGAACGCAGGCCGGGATAAATTCGCATGGCTAATAATTCCACACGTGAATCTTCCAGAGCTTCGATTGCAACACGCTGAAAAGGACTGAAATTGTCGGCAATAATGGGTGTTGACCAGCGTTTATGAGCAACAATATGCGAAAGAATTGCACGGTAACGATCAATGCCTTTAGTTACTATTTTTTTTGTTTCATCGACAATGTCATCTAAAACATCAGGCACTCGCACCCCTAATTTATCAAAATAGGGGACTGGTTTACGCAATTCATCAAAACCTGTGGAATAAGGGATCATGTAGAATTTTACATTCCATAAGGCTTTAAGGTATAGACTAAGATTTTTTTCATTATCAATAAATAATGTGCCATGACGTTCACGCTGTAAAATGGCTTTACTATCCGCGGATTGCAGTGAAAAATAATTTTCCTGACGTTCAGGGTGATCAGGATAATTACGAACACCATAATCAACCCAGTTTTGCAGACCTTCAAGCGATAACTGGTTCAGTAAATAAGGCACATTAGCCAGCAATAGCGGCAGTCCTGGACTTGGGAAGGTTGTGTGGTGTCCATGAATCGAGCCGGTTGTTTTCTCTGCTAAGTCAAATAACAGGTCGAGGTACTTTTGAAATAATTCCTCACTGCCCAGACGACGAGCGGCTTCGGCCACAGAGTTTAAAAAAGGTGGTATAGAATTACCATTGGGTGAACGAGATAACTCCCACACTGCCTGAGAAACCGTACTTAAGCAGTTTTCACCCAATAATTTAGCCACTTGTGGCATTTCTTCAAGGTAGACCAGTACGGGCTCAAAACCACGCCCAATCATGCAAACTAATGAAGCACCTTTAAGATAATCTTTAATCCCCTGATCGGACAGGGAGGTAAAAGCTTCAAGCATGCAGTCTTCAAAGGTATCATCGAGCTGTTCGAAGCTGCATTTTAATTGATTTCGGTATTGCTCTAGTAATTCTTGATCCATGCTGTGTACCCGAATGTTACTTAACTTTATATTGTGGCTAGAGGCTTTTGTATTTGCTAAAGGCTCTTTAGCTACCGCCCAGTTTATACGCCTGTAATAACGCATTTTTAAGTGATTGGTTATCAGTAAAGTCAGAGATGCTCATTTCTTTTTGTGCAATCTGCAAAAGTGCTTCAAGCACTTCATTTTCTCTGGATTGTTTCACATAGCCATCTAAATCAAACTTATCATTTTGTGTATGCTCTACTGCTAAGCCCTGAGGGTTGCCATAAAAAATAGCACTGGACTCCATTACTTCATATAAGTAGGAGTAGCAATCAATTTCATGTTGATTGGCAATGAGACGATGAAAAGACGTTGGCTCTTTTTGTTGAGTAAAGCTATCCAGTTCAATGGTGATGACAGGGGTGTAGTGTTTCCCCTGAAAAGAAAAATCAACACTTACATCAATGCTATTCATACTGCAATCCTTATTAACCCAATCCCTATTAACCAAAGACCGCATCAACGGCATGATTAAGTGTGCTGCGAATATCAGCATCATCCGTTATCGGTCTGACGAGGGCCATACGACAAGCATCATTTTGGCCAACACCCTGATTTATTAATTGCGCAGCATAAACCATCAATCGGGTAGAAATGCCTTCATCCAAACCGTGGCCTTTCAAGTTTCTGGCCGATTCTGCAATTTTAACGAGTTTAGAAGCAGTCTCTATATCAATATTTGCTTCTTTTGCAACAATTCCTGCTTCTGTATCTGCACTGGGGTAATCAAAATCTAAAGCAGTAAAGCGTTGTTTGGTTGATTGTTTTAAATCTTTCATCAAGCTCTGATAACCCGGGTTATAAGAAATGACAAGTTGAAAATCAGGGTGTGCATTGATCAGCTCACCTTTTTTATCTAATGGCAGGTTACGACGATGATCCGTTAACGGGTGAATAACCACAGTGGTATCCTGACGAGCTTCAACAATTTCATCTAAATAACAAATTGCACCAATACGAGCAGCAATGGTTAATGGGCCATCTAACCAGCGTGTACCATTGGCATCTAATAAATAACGACCAACGAGATCAGAAGCAGTCATATCTTCATTACAGGCCACAGTGATTAACGGCTTTTGTAATTTCCAGGCCATGTGTTCAATAAAACGAGATTTACCACAACCCGTTGGGCCTTTGATCATAACGGGTAAACGACTGTTATAAGCAGCTTCATACAGTGCCACTTCATTATCTTGTGCTTGATAAAATGGCTCTTCATTAATTAAGTATTGCTCAATATTTTGATCACTCATTTTTATTACCTATTAGTGGTTTTTATATCAGCTGCTTGGCTTTACTAAGAGCTGCGTATTACATTATTGTTACGGGTTAAATCATCTTTGTATGGTCTTGCTTTATCAATAAAAGAAAGAAAAAAAGACCATACAAAGAAAATCTATTGTTTTAATGACATTATGTTGCTCTTATGAATTGAATCTGGTTTTGAAAAAAAAAGCCCCTAAAATCAGGGGCTTTTAATTTTAGTACTTAAATCTTAGCACTTATAGCTGAACATTCATGCTTATTTATGAACGCCTAGCTTGTCTCTCCAACCTGGGAAGATTGAATCAGCATCACCTGGGAATGACTCAAATGCACGAGCAAATTCTTTATGCTCTTTCGCATATTCAATTGGGTCAGCACCTTCTTTCCAACAATCATAAGACTGACGTAAAGAGACTGCACCAGCTGCTGGAGAATCAATGTGTCCGTAAGAACCACCACCAGAAGTGTTAATGACGTTACCGTGACCTAAGTTCTCGAAGAAACCTGGTAGACGTAAAGCGTTCATACCACCAGAAATAATTGGGGTAGTTGGCTTCATGCCACGCCATTCCTGGTGATAGAAAGGACCATCAGCACTGTCACGTTCGATCATGTAAGCGATGTTTCTATCGTCTGCACCACCTTCCATTTTACCGTAACCCATAGTACCCACGTGGATACCAGAAGCTCCCATAAGACGAGACATCTTAGCAAGTACAAATGCAGTATAACCACGAACCGATGAAGGTGAAGTGACTGCACCATGACCCGCACGGTGATAATGTAAGTACTGGCTTGGGTATTGACGACGAGCAGTTGTTACCATACCTGGTCCACCGACATAACCGTCCACTAAGAATGCTAGACGAGGTGCATCCACACCAAATGTCTCTAGACCAAAGTCAGCACGAGCACACATTTCATTGTGATCGTCAGCAGTAATATTCATAGAGAAGATTTTAGCTTCGCCTGTTTCGTCCTGTGCACGTTTCATGGCATCATGAACTAAAGGTAAAACTTTCTTCATAGGACAAAAAACCTGGTTACCTTGAGGCTCATCATTTTTAATGAAGTCACCACCTAACCAAAACTGGTAAGCTGCTTCTGCAAATGGCTCAGGACGTAAACCAAGCTTAGGCTTGATGATAGTACCAGCAATATAACCACCTTCAGTTCTGGAACGACCTAGCAGATTCCACATATCAGTGATATCAACAGAAGGGCCATCAAAAAGAGCTAGCATAGCAGGTGGAACATAGAAATCCTGCATCTGTGCGTCTTTAACATCACCCATGCCCTGATTGTTACCAATAGCAAGAGTCAGGAAAGAAACAATCATGGTACGGCCATCAATAACATTGCGGTCAAAAAGGTTATTAGGATAAGCAATTTTCATGATGCCTTTTGCTTCGTCTATCTCATAGACCATAGCATCAAGGTTTTTAGTGAAATCATCTGTAGTAGATACTTCAACATTTGTACCTGTTGATGATTCTGCTGCAAAGTGAGCTGCAGTTTCCAGATAACCACCAAAACCAGGCATAGGGTGCATAGTATAAGCGACTAATATGTGGCCACCATCGGCAATTAACTGATCTTCACTTAAACTTAAATCTGCATAACGTGCGGATTGATCCATATTGGACTCCTTAATTAAATTTCTTATAACTTAACCGTGTTCTTCATTCTACAAGAGCAACAGTTGAGTTTTTAAACGGTCTTTACAAAACTTATGTTGTTAAAACGGTGTCTTTAAAAAACTTTCTTAAAAGCACCTTCTTTAAAACAGTGAGTTGAGTAAAGTTAAATCCCATGTAAATCTGAAAATAGAATATACGAATTTTCTATCATAAAGTAAACCTTTAATTTTTTATGTTTATCATAAGGTATTACTTATGTTATATTGATAAGCTACCAGAAAATTATTATGGATATGGATTATGAATCTCACCTTTCGCCAGCTAAAAGTTTTTGATGTGGTGGCTCGACATTTGAACTATACCCGTGCTGCCAAGGAGTTACACCTTTCTCAGCCTGCGGTGTCAATGCAGGTCAAGCAGCTTGAAGAGCAGGTTGATTCTCCGCTAATTGAAAAGCTGGGGAAAAAGCTTTTTTTAACGGACATTGGGCAGGAAATGCATAATTATGCACGCAGTACGATGCAGCAGCTGATTGATCTGGAAGAAAACATAGGTCAGATGAAAACCCTGCAGCAGGGACATCTAAAGTTAGCAGTTGCAAGTACTGCTAATCATTTTGTTATACGTCTCCTGGCTCATTTTGCAAAGATTCATCCTAAAATCAGGATCAGTCTGGATGTGACCAATCGTAGCTCTTTACTGGATATGCTGGATAAAAATGAATGTGATTTAGTAATTATGGGCAGTCCACCTGATGGTTATAATCTAATGGCCTCTTCATTTTTAGAAAACCCTCTGGTGGTGGTTACTTACCCTGAGCATCGTTTAATAGTTAAGAAAAAAGTATCGTTAAAGGATCTGGTCAAAGAAGAGTTTGTGATGCGCGAAGAAGGTTCAGGTACGCGCATTGCAATTGAGCGTTTTTTTGCCGAGCAGGAGCTGGAATTCAAAACCAAGATGGATATGAGTAATAATCGTGCCATTAAACATGCTGCAGAAGAAGGCTTAGGTTTGGCCATTGTATCAATGCATACTCTTGAACTGGAACTAAAAGCAAAAACCTTAAAAATTGTCAATGTGGAAGGCTTTCCCATTTATCGTCATTGGTATGTCGTGCAGCGGGAAGGAAAACGCCTGTCTCCTATTGCGACAGTTTTTAAAGATTATATAATGAAGGGGGCTGATGATGTTATAGAAGACTTCACTGCCCCGCTTTATAAGCATATAGAACAAAGTGCGGACTAATAAAGCGCGAACCAATAATTGAATAAGTAGAAAATAAACATATGGATTTGGCAAAGATATCACATCATGGCGCAGTCAATGGTGTCACCGGCTCATGTCATGAGCTTCATATTGACAGCAATAATAGTATTTTAATTGACTGCGGTTTGTTTCAGGGTGCAGAAACATCTCCCAAAGGCTCACATCATGAACAAATGGCTATTGATTTTTCACTAAAATCGGTTCAGGCATTGGTGGTTACCCATGTCCATATTGATCATGTGGGACGTATTCCTTATTTACTGGCTGCAGGATTTAACGGGCCGATTTATTGTTCAAAAGCAATAGCCATACTGCTGCCTGATGTTTTGGAAGATGCGGTAAAAATCGGCTTTACAAAAAATCGTCATCTTATCAGTAAATTTATCAGCCATATTAAGGCCATGCTGGTGCCGTTGGAATATGGTGAGAAAAAAGCAGTTTTACTTAATAAGGCCCAGCAAAAACTGAGTGTTAAATTAAAACCGGCAGGGCATATTCTAGGCTCGGCTTATGTTGAATGTGATATTCGAGGTGAGCAGGCTGGTCATACTCAAAAGATCATCTTTAGTGGTGATTTAGGCGCTCCCTATGCACCATTGCTGCCGGCACCAAAATCTCCCTATGGCTGTGACCAATTGATTATAGAAAGCACTTATGGTGATAAAAATCATGCTGATCGTAAACACAGATACCAGCAATTAAAACAGATCATTGAAAGAGCCACGCAAAATCGTGGTGTGGTTTTGATTCCAGCATTTAGTATTGGTCGTACCCAGGAATTATTATATGAACTGGAAACGATTCTTTATCAATATAAAAAGTCCGGACAATATAATAAAACCTGGGAAGAAGTCGAAATTATTGTTGATTCACCTTTAGCCAGTGAGTTTACTGAAAAATATCAGTTGTTATCAGAGTATTGGGATGCTGAGGCTCAGAAAAGGCTGCATCAGGGGCGTCATCCTCTGGATTTTTCTCAATTGCTCACGATTGATGATCATCAAACCCATCTGGATACTGTTAACTATCTGAAAAAAACAGCACGTCCCGCCATCGTCATTTCTGCCAGTGGTATGTGTACCAGTGGTCGGATTGTGTACGCCCGTCATGGGCATAAACTAATGGGGTGTAAGTCCCCTGTAGGAGGATCACCGCTATGTAAATTGTATCCAACCATTTT
>JAHXIM010000110.1 GCA_025655635.1 gamma proteobacterium symbiont of Lucinoma myriamae
AAATGGTTGGATACAATTTACATAGCGGTGATCCTCCTACAGGGGACTTACACCCCATTAGTTTATGCCCATGACGGGCGTACACAAAAAGGTCAAAAATAATGAGTGACTGCCTTTTTTGCAAAATAATTGCTGGTGAAATACCTGCAGATATCGTCTATGAAGATGATAAGATACTGGTTTTCAAAGACATCTATCCAAAAGCCGATGTGCATTTGCTGATGGTCCCAAAGCTGCATATCGAGAGTTTGGCAAAATTAGATCAATCACACAATGATCTTATGGGCTATATGATGTTAAAATTACCCGGGCTTGCCAATGATCAAGGATTAACAGGTGGCTTTCGTACTATTATTAATACCGGAAAAGGTAGTGGTCAGATAATATTTCACCTACATATTCATTTGCTTGGTGGAAAAAATCTACCTGGTTTTTAAACTTTATACAATTTTCACATTATAGTTATAGGAGAATCCAATGGGATTTGGCGTTACTGAATTATTAATCATCCTGGCAATTGTACTTGTTCTGTTTGGTGCAAAAAAATTGCGCAATATCGGCGGTGATCTAGGCGGTGCTATTAAAAACTTCAAAACTGCAATGAAAGATGAAGAAAATGCCAGCACAACAACAGACACTGAGAACACTGAACAAAAAGAGCAGTTAGATAATAAAGAAGCCGGTACAACTATTGAAGGTACAGTCGAACATAAAACTAAAGATCAGGTTTAAGTTTAATCAGCATAAAACGTATTAGTTGTTTTAACATCTTTTTACTCTTATCTAATAACACTTATTTAATAACATAGGCAGCTTTAGTTAATATGTTCGATATAGGCTTTTGGGAACTCTCCATTATTGGAATCGTTGCGCTATTGGTTATTGGACCTGAGCGTTTACCTGCCGTTGCACGAACAGTGGGTAAGTACGTTGGTCGTGCTAATCGTTTTGTGTCTAATATCAAAGATGATATTAGCAAAGAACTTAAGGATGAAGATCTTAAGCGTATTTTAGCTGATCAACAAAAACTGGCTGATGAATATAAAAATGCCGCCAGCGCAATGAATGCCTCCATCGCATCCGAAACAGAGTCTCTTCGTGGTAACGTCAGCATGGATGATATTCTTGATATTGAAGAATCTGAGCAAAAATCAATTGAAAAAAAGGCATCAGCAACAAATGAGTCCGATAGCAGTGACTCAGCTGAGTCAACGCCAGCCGGTACAGAAAAATCATGAGCACGATTAACGACAACCCGGATCTGCAAGACGGCACTGAACAGATGGAGAAGGAACAACCCTTCATGGCTCATTTAATTGAGCTGCGTGATCGTGTTTTACGTATCGTTGTGGTCGTTATAGCCATTTTTCTGGTATTGTTCTTTTTTGCCAACGATCTTTATCACCTTGTCTCTGAGCCGCTATTAGCTCAACTACCTGACGGCAGTACAATGATTGCTACCGGTGTTGCAGCCCCCTTTTTAACACCCTTTAAACTAAGTCTTGTTGCCTCAATTTTTATTGCTATCCCTTATATTTTTTATCAATTCTGGTCCTTTGTTGCGCCGGGTTTATATAATCATGAAAAACGTCTGGCTTTGCCGTTAATTGCATCCAGTGTGATTTTATTCTATAGCGGAATCCTCTTCTCATTTTATATTGTCTTCCCGCTGATGTTTGCCTTTTTTACGGCAACCACACCAGAAGGCGTAGCGATGATGACTGATATCAGCCAATATCTGGATTTCATTCTTAAAATGTTTTTTGCCTTTGGTATTGCCTTTGAAGTCCCTGTGTTTACCATCGTACTGACTATCACCGGCGTGACTAATGCTGATAAGTTAGCGGAAAAACGTCCCTATGTTATTGTCGGCTCTTTTATCATAGGTATGCTGCTTACACCTCCTGATATCATTTCGCAGACCTTACTGGCTATTCCTGTATGGCTGTTATTTGAATTAGGCATCGTCTTCTCACGAATTATTGGTAAAAGAAAAGCCCGAGAAGAAGCTGAAAATAGCAATAATGATCCCGATAATACTCCGAACGGCAATTCTGATAAAAAAACGGCGGAGAGTCATGACACATCAGAGCCAGACGAACCTCGCTACAAACCAATGAGTGACGCAGAAATGGAAGCGGAGCTGGATGCCATAGAACGAGAAGAAGGGAGCTAAACCCCATCCTGTAAAATGATTAGCCCGGCACACACGTATTCATCGGGCTAATCCAAACAGACGCTGCCCATTTATTTGCTGCTTATATCTTCTTACTTATTAGCAACCACCTTAAAGGCTACCCGCTCAAATGAATCTGTTGCCAGTAAAATTTGAGTAATTTTTACATAACTCAACTTTTCTTTGTGCCAGACTTTAAGCATACTGTCTTTATCATAAACACCTGATGGCACAATTAAACTCAGTTGCTCTTTTCCTTCAGGATCTTTCTCTGCAATCAAAAAAGCTCGTTGAAACAGACCTCCTGCACCGGCTCCCATTTCACCTTTTACCGCTATTGCTCTGGATTGAACGGAGATTAAACCTATACCTATGGCGATTCCCTTATGAGGATTAATCCGAAGCCATTTTACTATTGCCAGACAATATACTTTTTCAACATTAAGTCGATACGCAACTAACATTCCAACCGCAATAGGCATTTCAATATCATTTTTGCTCACCAGTAACATGCCACGATTACTTTCGTTCTTTTGTTTCCAATTTTCCTCTTTTAAACTGCGCTCAAGTTGTTTATGACTAAGCTCCAGGTTTGCATGAATCACTGAACTTGCATAAATATGTTCCCATTCATCACCAACCACTTCTTCTTCAACCAAAAAGGGATTCACACTTTGTAACTCACCCATAGGGTTTTTTCTATCTAATAATTTTGCTTCTTCAAGCATTGTAATTAAATTAATGTCCGAGTCATCTTTATTCATTTCCGCTTCAAGTTTTTTTTCTAATTAAGCATCTATTTCTTCTTGAGGCTTAAACGCTTTTCTATCACGAATAAAGTGATGGCACGCTCTTAACCCCGAAACCAATTTAATTTGCTCACCAGATAAAATCCGTTCTTCAGAACGCTCTTCATGAAAACTCATTTCATTATCAATACGCTGCAGCATTTCATTATGCATTCGTGATTGATAAGAAAACACATGATGATGTTTTTGTTTATTAATTTCAACCAATTGCATATCTAAAAAAATCTTCAATTTATACATAGTGATAATACGGCCTTCAAACTGCTCTGTATTAGCTTCTTTAGCATCTAGTTTTTCTATAAAAAAATGAGGATATTTATCTGACAGTAAATTAACAACAAAATTATCATCAGGTTTTTGCTGTGAATAACCTATAATTTCACAATGTTCAACCCAATCCGCCATCAAAAGATAAATCTTACGTGCTTCCAAACGCATTAACCGATAGGGATTTAAAATCCTTAAAATAGAAATTTGTAAATAGGCTTTTTTAATAGAAGTATGCTTTCGTATCACATCATCCTGTGCACCAATTCTTTCCGCTAATAAGTAAAGCTGATTAAGTTCCTGCCAAATATAAATAGGCTCTGAAAAATAAAACTGAAAGCGCTCAACCAGAAGTCGAGACAAATAGAAAAGTGCCATAAACAATGATTCAGGAATCAAACTGCCTATATATTGATTGATGTAATCTTCATTAGAAGAGATATCATGAAGAATAATTTGATACGCAACAGAGCTTTCTAACAATAAATGCTGCAAGATGTCTATTAAACTCTGATAGTCTTCACTAATTGGAAAAGCTGTCTCATTTGTTTTCTTTAATAACTTATGTAACTCTTTTTGAATCTCAATATCTAAAATACTCATAATTGACATTCGAACAGCAGGCTCACACTGAATACGATTAATGGCGATCAGAGTATTTAGAAATTCATTTTGATCAGTATGGTCACGCTTATTCAGCCAGTTTTGAATCGAGATTTCATCCGGTATAATTCCTTGATAATTATCAGAAATGACTTTTTGCTCTGGTATGCGTAATTTTGGGCTAAACATAATAAAAACCTAAACTATAAAAAATATTATTTATCAGTATTAACTTGAGTATAGTTGATATTTGTTGATTTAATACTGAATATATAAATTTAAACGTGCCCTGGATAAAGGCTCCAGATTTGGCCGGAAGCAAAAAGAAAAAGCCTCGCAGAATGCTGAAATTGATGCATTCTATAGTTTAGCGGATGACGGCGGTACGACTCTCTCAAGCCTATGGATGCTTTGAAGGTGTCTGTTTATGGCGTTAATCACTGATGACATGGTCTGGGTGGCACCACGTGTCAACAATATGTCCATATCCAGTGAACAGGCCCTGAAGACCATTAGAGCATTTTCTTAAGCATTAATTTTTTAATGTTGCCAATCGCTTGAGTTGGATTAAGTTGTTTAGGACAAACTTCAACACAATTCATAATACTATGACAACGAAATAATTTATAAGGACCTTCCAGTGCTTCTAAACGTTCATCAGTTGCCTGATCACGACTATCAGATAGAAAACGCCAGGACTGCAGCAAGGCTGCTGGTCCCATAAACTTATCGGGGTTCCACCAGAATGACGGACAAGCCGTTGAACAGCAGCCACAGAGTATACATTCATACAAACCATCCAGCTTGTCCCGCTGCTCAGGACTTTGTTTAAATTCAACTTCAGGTACTGGATCATTAACAATCAACCAGGGTTTAACAGCACGGTATTGTGTGTAAAATTGTGTCATATCAATGACTAAATCTCGCACCACGGGCATGCCGGGCAAGGGACGAAGAACAATCGGTTCATTCAAGCTGTCAATCGATGTCACACACGCCAACGCATTACTGCCATTGATATTTATACCATCAGAACCACACACGCCTTCACCACAGGAATGACGAAAAGACAAACTGTCGTCCTGCTCATTTTTTATTCGCAGCAAGGCATCACGCAGCATAGTGCCGGGTTCGATATCCGCTAATTCATAATCCTTCATATACGGAGCATTATCTGCTTCAGGATTAAATCGATAAATAGTAAAGCGCATTACACAAGTCCTATATTGAGCATAAGTATTTAATAGACACGTTCTTTAGGTGGAAAGGTTGCCACTGTCATGGCTTGAGTACGTACAGGTTTATAGGTCAATAGATTATTCTTCATAAAATAAAGACTATGTTTCATCCAGCTGACATCATCTCTTTTGTCAAAATCCATACGAGAATGTGCCCCCCGGCTTTCTTTACGTGCCAATGCGCTGATCACCGTAGCCAAACCAATTTCAACTAGATTTTCCAGTTCAAGCGCTTCAATTCGCGCAGTATTGAAGACACTTGAATAATCAGAAATAGAAGCTTTAGACAACTTATCTTTAATTGCTTTAACAGCATTGACTCCTTTTTCCAGCACTTCTTCTGTTCTAAAAACACCGCAATTTTCTTCCATCACTAATTGCAGCTCTGCCTTCAACTGCGGCACTGTATAAGACTCAGTCATACTTACTGTATTTTTTTCCCAATATTCCAGGCGTTGCAAAACAGAAGTGGCACTTTCTTCAGGTAAAGCCTTGTGATGAGGATTTTCTTTAAGATAGTCAATAATATGATTTCCGGCAGCACGACCAAAAACCACAATATCCAATAAGGAATTACCACCCAGTCGATTGGCCCCATGTACTGAAGCACAGGCACATTCACCAGCAGCATATAAACCGGGCAGCGCATGTTCTGTACCCTCGCCGATTGGCACCACAACCTGTCCAAAACGATTAGTGGGAATGCCTCCCATCGTATAGTGAGCTGTTGGGAATACAGGAATTGCTTCTTCAATCGGGTCAATACCCAAAAAAGTGATGCTGGTATCACGTATACTCGGCAGACGTTTCTTAATGACATCACTACCAAGGTGGTCCAGTTTCAGCATGACATGATCTTTATTTGGCCCACAGCCCCGACCCTCGCGAATTTCAATAGCAATGGCACGACTCACGACGTCTCGTGAGGCGAGATCTTTAGCATGAGGAGCATAACGTTCCATAAAACGTTCGCCATCATTATTCACCAGATAACCACCTTCGCCGCGAACACCTTCAGTGATCAGCATTCCCTTTCCTGCAATGCCCGTCGGGTGAAACTGAAAAAATTCCATATCCTGTAAAGGAATATCAGCTCTTAAAGCCATTGCCATGCCATCACCTGTATTAATGCTGGCATTGGTATTGGTACGGAATAATTGTCCGGCACCACCAGTGGCAATTAAAACTGTTTTTGCTTCAATAATAATTTTTTCATTGCTTTCTATATCAATAGCAATCGCCCCCAGAATATCACCTTCATCATTTTTTAATAAATCAACAGCAAAAAATTCATCAAAAAAATGGGTTTTTGCTTTGATATTCTGCTGATAAAGAGAATGCAGCATGGCATGGCCGGTTCGATCAGCTGCGGCACAAGTTCTGGCAGCCTGATCACCACCAAAGTCCTGACTTTGACCACCAAAAGGACGTTGGTAAATAGAACCATTTTCTAAACGGGAAAAAGGGACCCCGTAATGTTCCAGTTCAATGACAGTTTCAGGTGCTGCACGGCACATATATTCAATGGCATCCTGATCGCCCAGATAATCACTCCCCTTTACCGTGTCATACATATGCCAATGCCAGTTGTCAGCAGTCACGTTACATAATGCAGCATTCATACCGCCCTGTGCTGCTACTGTATGAGAGCGAGTGGGAAACACCTTTGAAACCACTGCCACTTTAACCTTAGCATTTGATAATTGCAGGGCAGCACGCAAACCTGCACCTCCTGCCCCAACCACCAGTGTGTCAAATTTTCTGGTCACTATATTCATGTTATCTCTCTTATATAATCCTTTGATTCATTTAATATTCTTAGAATGTTAAATGTTGTCAGGCATTTAACGAAAGTGAAAATAATATACGCAGTATTTCTAGAGAAGATGCAATAAGAATAAAGCTGATAACAATCAGTGAAAAAAAACGAATGGTATTATTAGGCATATAATCTAGTACAACATCTCTCATTCCTACCCAGGCATGGACGACAAGTTGAATAAAAAACAACCCCGTTGCCGCATTCATTAGCGGATGAGAAAACCATGTCAGCCATAGTTGATAAGTAAACAGCTCAGTGGTAAAAAAAACCCATAAAAAATAAAGGATGTATAATGCAATAAAAACACCGCTGACACGTTGAAAAAACCATGCCTGTAAACCTTTTGCCTGATATGTCATATCAATCCACTCTATTTAAAAATTATCTTTATATATAGAAAAAAAGAATAACTAAAAAAATCACAAAACCGGATACCATTACTAAAAACGCTGTTTTCTGTGCCCATTTTTTTTCAATTCCAATATCAACATCCAAAAGAAAATATCGTATACCCGCCAGAAAATGATGGACTAATGCCCAGATCGTGATCAAACAAAATACTTTAACTAATGGGCTTTGCAGTTCAGCTTTCGCTTGTATAAACCCGGTCTCATTGATGATTGATAATTGGAAAATATAGATAAAATAGGGTATTGATAAAAATAGTAATATGCCTGCAGCTCTATGCCCTGCAGACATAATCGCAGACATGGGAAACTTTACCGAAAGTAAATTAAGATTTTTAGGACGCTTATTCATGCGTTTATCTAAGGAATACATAGTTAATCTTCTGTTATTTTTTCTCTATAGTTATTCATTCATAGGTACCACAAGCACCGGTATTTTAGACATTAGTGTTACTTTACGAGCAGTTGATCCTAAAAAGTTAGCACTGATAGATGGATTGGTATGTGCCCAAACAACAATCAGATCAGCGCCCAACTTCTCTGCTTGATTAACGATTGATTCGGCAGAATGTCCGCTGACAACTTTTACTTTAGAAATCACTTCGCAGTCTAATGGCTCCTTTATTTTTTCATCTTCACAAAAATTATTTAAGCGCTGCTGCATTTCTACCAGAGTTTTCTTCATCCCGTCTCGAAGTACTTCCTGAGCATTAAATTCCGGCATATATACATCTATTGTAGCCACAACACCTGAGCTAAGCGGCTCAATCACATGCAGCATAACAATTTTTGCTTCGTGCTTTCTGGCTATCTCAATTGCGTAGCGAAATACAGGGCGCATATGATTACCCATATCGGTTGCATAAAGTATCGTTTTAATTGTTGGCTTCATCATATCATCCTAGAGATGTCTTTAAATAAAAATTACTTTGTGATGACTTCAGGTCCCATCATCAAAATGGGTAACCAGGTAGAAACAGCAGGAATATAAGTCACAATAATTAAAAATACGAACAATATAGCCAACCATGGCGCCGCCGCTTTTACCACACTATGCATTGGCATTTTAGCAACACCTGCCGTTACAAAGAGGTTCAAACCCACCGGCGGCGTAATCATACCGATTTCCATATTAACCACCATAAT
This sequence comes from gamma proteobacterium symbiont of Lucinoma myriamae, assembly GCA_025655635.1. GTDB lineage: Bacteria > Pseudomonadota > Gammaproteobacteria > GRL18 > GRL18 > GRL18. The sequence continues at coordinate 8,469 of JAHXIM010000110.1, forward strand.
AATACCGAGATGAATGGGATCGATTCCTAACTCCATCGCAATAGGAAATACCAGCGGTGCAACAATAATCAATAATCCAGATGGCTCCATAAATTGACCACCAATAAGTAATAGAATATTGACCACTATAAGAAACATGATTGGACCAAAACCGGCGCTTAACATCAGTTCGGTTAACATTTGAGGAATACGTTCTTCGGTTAAAACATGCTAAGGATCAATGCATTGACAATAATAAATAACAACATAATAGTAAGTTTTCCAGCTTCAAACAGACTATGTTTGGTATCCTTATGCCAGAATACCGATAACGCCCGCCATAGAAGCATCACACCGCCAGCCCCTTTTTCTTTAAACGGGCCCATATCACGATAAATAAAATTGGAGATTAAAAAAGCATACACTGCTGCCACGGCAGCAGCTTCAGTTGGTGTAAAAATACCACCATATATGCCGCCCAAAATGATAACTATTAACAATAAACCCCAACTTGCATCTTTGGAAGCATTTAATACATTAGACCAGCCGGCCCAGGATTGTGCGGGTAGCCCCTTGTAACAAGCAACCGCATAAATACCCAGCATCAACATGCCGCCTGCCATTAATCCGGGAACAACTCCCGCTAAGAACATTCTGCCCACAGAGACATCCGTAGCCGCTGCATACACCACCATGACAATTGAGGGGGGTATTAGAATACCCAAAGTACCGGCATTACAGATCACACCGGCAGCAAATTCTTTGCTATAACCCACTTGTATCATACCGGCAATAGCGATACTGCCGATTGCTACTACGGTTGCAGGTGATGAACCTGATAATGCGGCAAACATCATACAGGCAAAAACTGAGGCCATTGCCAAGCCACCACGAAAGGAACCTACTACAGCTATTGCGAAACGGATAATTCGATGGGCAACGCCACCCGTTGACATAAACACAGATGCCAGAATAAAAAACGGGATGGCCAGTAAAGTATAGTGACCTTCAAATGCAGAAAACAATGTTTGAGCCACAGATGCCAAAGAAGCATCAGAGTGCATCATAAGAAATATAATACTGGACAGACCAAGAGAGATTGCAATTGGTACACCAATGAGCATAAAACCAATGACCATAAGGAACAGAATTAAAACAGCCATTATGAACCTTCCTTAGTATTTTCTGAGCGCGTTAAATTGACTTTATAATCCACTGATTCTTCCAGTTCTATCAGTTCATCTTCAACTTCAACTTCATGACAGGATATTATCTTATCTACCTTACCATTTATGACATGCCAGCCCAGTTGAAAAAAACGCAAAGTAAACAGTGCCATACCTAGAGGTAATGCAAAATAGGGAATAAAACGGGGCAGCTTTTCATAAGCTTCACCCTCATTAAACCAGTCAGCCAAAAACATCATTGCCTCAGGTATAGGAATATCATCTGTTTCAAGCCAGGCTCGTTCTGTAATAAATGGATACCAATAGTTCCATGAGCCAATTAATAATAAAATGGAATAAGCCAGACAAGCTGTTATAGCAATGAGTGCCAAAAATTTTCGTTTGTTTGGAGAGACCGCATTAATGATGATATCAACACCAATATGGACATGATGTTTAACGGCATATGAAGCCCCCATGAGTACCAGCCAGGCAAAAAGAAATACGCTTAACTCTAAAGCCCACAAGATATTACTATTAAAGATATAACGAGCAATAACATTAGCAAAAGTGATCAGTGTCATTAAGCCCATGCAAATAGCAATAGATGTTTCTTCAATGTTATCAGTTATGCGCCCTAGTTTTACTAGATGTTCTTTATTCATGAACGTCTGCTCCCTTGATGGCTCTATTTTTATATCATTGTTTTTTTTAACTAAAAAATTTGTGGCCAAAATTATCGGCCACATCAACTAAAAAAATGATTTAGTTGTTATTTCATGCTTATTGATTTGCTGTTAATGCAGCACTCATCAGGTCTTTACCAATGTCCTTCTCGAACTTTTTCCACACAGGTTTCATTGCATCAACCCAGGCTTGACGTTGCTCAGCAGTTAAAGTACGCACAGTAGCACCTGCTTTAATCACGTTCTCCTTATTCTGATTGTTAACCTTGGTAGATTCAGCATTACGGACTTGCGTTACTTCTTGCAAAATAGTACTCAATTGGCTGCGCACATCTTTAGGCAAGCCTTTCCACCATTTTGATGAAGTGACAACCAGGTAATCAAGAATACCATGATTGGTTTCAGTCACACCATCCTGAACTTCAAAGAATTTTTTTCCATAGATATTTGACCAGGTATTTTCCTGCCCATCAATAACCTTGGTTTGTAAACCACCATAAACTTCTTTGAATGACATTTTTTGTGGGCTGGCACCCAGCTGCTCAAACTGAGCAACTAACACATCAGATGCCTGAACACGGAATTTGAGTCCTTTTGCATCAGAAGGTTTTACAAGCGGTATATTGGCAGACATTTGTTTCATACCATTATGCCAGAATGCCAGACCTTTCAAACCACGACGATTCATAGAGTTTTTCAGTTTTTCACCATCGGCTGAATTCTGAAAACGATCAACAGCATCAACATCAGTAAATACAAAAGGTAAATCAAAAATACGGAATTTTTTAGTAAACTTTTCAAATTTAGACAGTGAAGGTGCAGCTAAATGAACATCACCATTTAACATTGCTTCAAGCACCTTTTTATCATTATAGAGCGTTGAATTAGGAAACACCTGCATACAGACTTTACCATTCATTTCTTCATTGACACGTTTTTCTAACAATGAAGCAGCAATCCCTTTGGGATGCTTATCTGTATTAGTCACATGACTGAACTTAATTACCAGTTCGCCGGGATCACAGTTTGCCAGTGCCGATGTGCTGGCAACTGCCAGTGTTGATGAACCTATAAAAATCAGTTGAAAATGGTCTATAATCATAACCCATTGAAATTATAGTGAAATATCATGATATTACCACCAAAAATCA
>JAHXIM010000281.1 GCA_025655635.1 gamma proteobacterium symbiont of Lucinoma myriamae
TTTTTTTAACCAAATCGACCAGAAAATCTGCGCTTATTATAACATTTCTGGTTGATCTGGTCACTCAAAAGCAGGATTAATTCCTTATATTCCAAATAGATAACATGTTTTTCAGGGTTGACTACGTATCAGTCGTCAGATACTTTTGTATAGTGGCTATACTATCGTACAATCAATTACCGTTGCGGGGGCAGCGTCGGGATCTCACCAACTTCCCAGTTTTATTTAACATAAAACACCATAAGAAATTTCTACGCATTCTAAGTAGCAATGTTGTCAGTGTCAAGCTTTAATGTAATTGATGAATATTGGAGCTGTGGTCATTGAGCATAAGACCATATGAACTTGTGCGTAGAGTTATAATAATAAAGCGTATTGACTCAAATTTGAACAGGAAAACTTACCAGAAAGTTTCAAGTTAATCTGATGTTTTCCATTTCTCCAGATGACATAAAGATAAAAAGTAAGCAATATTATATAGATAGCTTACTTTTTAATGAGGTGTTTTTGTTTTACAAAATATAAAAGTTTATAGTTTGTGGTGTCAACCACATTTGCTGTCACCGCAATTCAGACAGGTCATACAGCCATCCATTAGAACTAATGCCTTGGTTTGACATTTTGTGCAAAGTTGGGCTTTTTCTGGAAAGCTGCTGGTTTCATCGTCTTCAATAGCTTCTGTTTTAGATTTATTTTGTGCTTCAAACTCTTTACGTTTGGCATTGATTAATTTTTTCTGATGTTCATCCAGCTCGTTTTCTTTGAGCATACCGATGAACTTCATGTGTGATTCAATGGCACAGCCGATTTCAGCCACTAAAGAAGGCATAAAAATACCGCCTTTCTTAAAATAACCACCTTTGGGATCAAATACGGCTTTTAATTCTTCGACCAGGAAACAGGCATCGCCGCCCTTGCGGAAGACCGCAGAAATGACTCGGGTAAGTGCCAGCACCCATTGAAAATGTTCCATATTTTTAGAGTTAATAAAGACTTCATAAGGGCGGCGTTCTTCATGCTCTGTGCCCATATTCAGGATCATATCATTGATGGTAATATAGAGTGCATGCTCTGATTGAGGTGTTTTTATTTTATAGGTGGAACCCAACAGCATCTCCGGACGTTCCAGATTTTCATGCATACTTTCGACATCGTTAATCTGATCATCATTACATGATTCAGTGACTGTATTTTTATCTTCATCTGTCAGTACTTTGTAACCAACAATTTTACTGTCTATTTTTATTGCCATGTTCATAAACCTTTTTATACCTGTGCTTTATATGAAAAGTAATATTATTTAAAGTTGCGTCTTAAATTTATCTCTTAAAACTTGCTCTTCTTAAAACTTACCATAGTAGCCTTCTTTAAGTGCATCAAACAGATTAGCTGCTGTATGAGTTTCACCATCATATTCAACTTCTTCATTACCTTTGAGTTCGACTGTTTTGCCATCATCCAGAGTAAACTGGTAAGTGGTGTTTTCAAGATCAGCTTCTTTAACTAGTACACCCTGGAAGGCTTCTGGATTAAAGCGGAATGTTGTACATCCTTTAAGGCCTTTATCGTAAGCATATTCATAAATATCCTTAAAGTCTTCATAAGGATAATCTGTGGGTACATTAGCAGTTTTGGATATCGATGAGTCAATCCATTTTTGTGCGGCCGCCTGAACATCAACATGCTCTTTAGGGGAAATACTGTCAGCTGTAATAAAATAATCCGGCAGCTGCTCTTCTTCTTTTTCAGAATAAGGCATCGCATTGCTATTAACCATTTCACGGTAGGCCAATAACTCAAAAGAAAACACATCGACTTTCTCTTTGGTTTTTTTACCTTCACGAATCACATTGCGGGCGTAATGATGGGCAAAACTGGGTTCGATACCATTGCTGGCGTTATTGGCTAAAGATAAAGAGATTGTACCTGTAGGTGCAATGGAACTGTGGTGAGTAAAGCGAGCACCTGTTTCTGCAAGCTGTTCAACCAGTTCAGGTTCTGCTTTTGCCAGCTGTTGCATATAACGGCTGTATTTAGCGTGTAAGATTTTACCTGGTATCTTATCACCATCTTTAAAGCCGTCTGTGAGCATTTCAGGGCGCTTATGCAGCATCTCACCTGTTACGGTAAACATTTGATCCATTATTTTGGCAGGCCCTTTTTCTTTAGCCAGTTCCAGACCTGATTTCCAGCCTTCAACAGCCATGACTTTGGTGACTTCTTCGGTAAACTCTAAGGAGTTTTCATCACCATATTTCATACCCATCATGGTGCAGGAAGATCCCAGTCCTAAATAACCCATGCCGTGACGGCGCTTATTGGTGATTTCTTCACGCTGCTGTGCCAGAGGCAGACCATTGATCTCAACCACATTGTCTAACATACGGGTAAAGATCTGAATGGTTTTACGATAATTGTCCCAGTCAAAAGACGCTTCACTGGTAAACGGCTTACTGACAAAACGAGTCAGATTGATGGAACCCAATAAACAACTGCCGTAAGGTGGTAATGGCTGTTCACCACAAGGGTTGGTGGCACGAATGTTTTCACAAAACCAGTTGTTATTCATTTCATTGACTTTATCAATCAGAATAAAACCGGGCTCAGCATAGTCGTAAGTAGAAGACATAATAATGTCCCATAAACGACGTGCCTGAATAGTACGGCTAATGCGGCAGGCAACCTCACCATCATTATTGACAATATAGCCTTCTTTATTGGGTAAATCACGCCAGATGATTTGCTCAGAGTTGTTTAAATCCAGTTTATCCTGCTCGACTTCTTTTTCTGTTACAGGAAAAGAAAGCGACCATGGACCTTCATTCTTCACTGCTTCAACAAACTCAGTAGTGATCAGTAAGGATAAGTTAAACTGACGTAAACGACCGTTTTCACGTTTGGCACGAATAAAATCAATGACATCAGGATGACCGATATCAAAAGTTGCCATTTGAGCACCACGACGGCCACCGGCAGATGAAACGGTGAAACACATCTTGTCATAAATATCCATAAAGGAAAGAGGGCCTGAGGTATATGCACCGGCACCGGATACATAAGCATCTTTAGGACGCAGAGTGGAAAACTCATAACCAATACCACAACCGGCTTTAAGCGTCAGACCTGCTTCATGAACCTTACCCAGAATGTCATCCATAGAATCTTTAATGGCACCAGAAACGGTACAATTGATGGTGGACGTAGCAGGTTTGTGCGCCTGTGCACCGGCATTAGAGATAATACGACCAGCAGGAATGACGCCCTGACACAAAGCCCATAAGAATTCTTTATAATAACGATCCTGATTTTTTTTACCTGTTTCAACATCGGCTAATGCTCTTGCAACCCGCTGATAAGTCTCATCAATGTTGTTATCAACATTATCGCCGTCTTTGGTTTTTAAACGATATTTGATATCCCAGATATCCAGAGAAGCATCCTGTAATGGTATTTCTGTAACGGTATTGGGTATGGCATGTAATTGAGCGGTCATTGCTAAAAGATCTCCCCTGTTGTCAACGTGACTTATAAAATAAAAATGTCGTAAATGGCTCTGCAAATCTAACAAAAATACGCTTTAGCCTCCCTTAAATGCGCAAAAACAGGGAAGATAATATGCCATTTTGCAGACACTTCAATAACTCAAATCTAAAGTGATAAGAAATCAATGTCCGCTAAGCCCCTGAAAACTTTTGTGTTTCGGTCGTTATTAGAGTTTGGCGGTATATTGTGTCTTGTTTGTCCCTAAACACAAGATGTTGTGTTTTGATGTACAAATCGTAGTTTTTTAAAGTAAGAAGGTCAAGTACTTTAGTAATAAAAATATCACTTTTTTATTACTAAAAATATGGACATTTGCAAAAGTCAGACAGGACAAGGGGTGTAGTAAATTTAGTATATTAGTACATTAAGAAGTCTTTAATGAGAAAACGGCAATTAGTGACATTTTTAAGCAAAAAAGAAAAATAGATTATTTTTCCTGGTTTTTATTAACGGTCATTAATGCCTGATCATGTGCAAAGTGAACAGTAACTTGCTGGCCTGGGGTTAATTGTGCTGCTGATTTAACCAGTTCATTTTGCTCATCTTTGACCAGACTATAACCCCGGGCCAAAGTGGCCAGTGGACTAAAGGCATCCATTTCACGCGCCAGAGAACTGATTTTTTGCTGAACGTGTTCAAAATAAGGCGATAGACTGTGTTTAAGGCGTTGTTGTAAATAGTCTAAACGAATTTGCTGCTGTGTTAATTGATGTAAAGGAGAATGCTGCTGCAAACGGGCTTCAAGGGTAAGAAGTTGCTCCTGACGTAATCGTAAGCGGAAGTTCAGGCGTTGCTCCATGCGTATGGTCAGCTCATCAATACGTTGTGTGACTTCATCTAAATAACGTCCCGGATGCTTGAGTTGTTTGTATTGCCACTGTAACTGCTGCTGCAGGGAAGACAAATAACGCTCAATCATATTGACTAATTTTTTTTCAATTCCGTGCAGACAGTTGAGCCATTCCTCCTGATCAGGACTGGCTAATTCAGCGGCAGCAGAGGGTGTTGCTGCCCGTACATCGGCGACAAAATCACAAATAGTAAAATCAACCTCATGACCCACAGAGCTGATCACCGGGATATGGCAGTCATGGATAGCCAGAGCCAGCTGCTCATGGTTAAATGCCCAGAGATCTTCAATAGAGCCGCCGCCGCGACCGATGATCAATACATCACATAAATCCTGCTTCTGAGCTTGGTGCAATGCGTGAAGCAGTTGCTCAGGTGCTTCATTACCCTGTACCTGAGCAGGATAAATAATGACCGGCAACGCAGGGAAGCGCCGTTTAAGCACATCAAGAATATCATGCAGTGCGGCACCGGTGGGAGAGGTAATAATACCTACACAGCGTGGTATTACCGGCAGTGGTTTTTTATGTTCGGCGTCAAATAAGCCCTGAGTCTGTAATTTGTGTTTTAACTCCTCAAAGGCGCGCTGTAAAGCTCCTACACCGGAATCTTCCATGCTGTCAACAATGAGCTGAAAATCACCACGAGCTTCATACAAACTGACACGCGCCTTTACCAAAATCTGCATGCCTTCATTAGGCACAAAATTTAAACGCTGATTACTCTGACGAAACATTGCACAGCGCACCTGGCTCTGATCATCCTTCAGAGTAAAATACCAGTGCCCGGAGCGGGGCATAGCCAGATTAGAAATCTCGCCGCTGATCCACACCATAGGGAAACGGCTTTCCAGTACCCGTTTTACATTACGGCTGAATTCAGAAACTGAAAGAATGTCAGGTTTGGGGTTTTTGTTTATAAAATTTTGGTTTTTTGAAAAAGTAGTCATTGCGTTATCATACAGAAGAAATCTGCAGAATTAAAATAGCCAGATTTATATATAGCCAGATTTATATATAGCCAGATTTATATATAGCCAGATTTATATATAGCCAGAGTTAAAATAACCACTGTTTAATTTGTGCATGATTTTCTAATACCAATTGCTGAGCAAGTGGTGATTACGTGTGAATATCCGGTGTGATACGCAGGTAATGCAGATAATAACTGGCCAGTGCGGCTCAGGTGATGGTTTTAAACGTAACCGCCAATTAATCCCACGTTAGCCTGATAGAACACGAGAATTTAATATTCGGTATTTTTAAATTAACTTTTCCAACTGTTAAAAATAGGCTATAATTGTCGGTTATCTAAATAACTTTCACCCGGAGGGATTTCCACTTATGCGAATCGTTGAAGAAGCGCTGACCTTTGATGATGTTTTACTCGTTCCTGCTTTTTCTGAAGTCTTGCCTAAAGGAGTTGAACTATCGACTAAATTAACCAGGGATATTGTGTTAAACATTCCTATGGTTTCTGCTGCAATGGATACTGTTTCAGAACATCGTATGGCCATTGCTATGGCACAGCAGGGTGGTATTGGTATCATCCACAAAAATATGACGATTGAAGAACAGGCTCGAGAAGTTGTCCGGGTTAAAAAACATGAAAGTGGTATTGTCACTGATCCCATTACTGTGTCCCCGGATAAAACCATTCGTGAAGTGATGGAACTCACCAGAGAAAAGAAAATTTCAGGTGTGCCGGTTGTTAATGGTGATGATCTCGTCGGTATTGTTACTAGTCGTGATTTACGTTTTGAGACCCACCTTGATGCGCCTGTCAGTGCTATTATGACACCCAAAGAACGTCTGGTCACTGTGCTTGAAGGTACAGGTAAAGATGAAGTGCTGGCTTTATTGCATGAGCATCGCATTGAAAAAGTGTTGATTGTTAATGATGCGTTTCAGCTACGCGGTATGATCACTGTTAAAGATATGCAAAAAGCCACTGACTATCCTTATGCTTGTAAAGATGAACAGAGTCGTTTGCGTGTTGGTGCGGCAGTAGGTGTTGGCGCTGAAACCGATGAACGTATTGCAGCGCTTGCAGAAGCAGAAGTTGATGTTATTGTTGTTGATACCGCCCATGGTCATTCAATTGGTGTGATTAATCGGGTTGCCTGGGTAAAGAAGAATTTCCCTCAGGTGCAGGTGATTGGCGGTAATATTGCTACAGCCGCTGCGGCCCGTGCTTTGGTTGACGCAGGTGCCGATGCGGTTAAAGTGGGTATTGGCCCAGGGTCAATCTGTACCACTCGAATTATTGCCGGTGTGGGTGTGCCCCAGATCACCGCCATCAGCAATGTGGCAAAAGAACTTGAAGGAACGGGTGTACCTGTGATTGGTGATGGTGGTATCCGTTTTTCAGGTGACTTTGCTAAAGCCATTGTAGCAGGTGCTTCCTGTTGTATGTTTGGCAGTATTTTTGCTGGTACCGAAGAAGCGCCGGGTGAAGTTGAACTTTATCAGGGACGTTCTTATAAGTCTTATCGCGGTATGGGTTCAATGGGTGCCATGTCACAACAGCAGGGTTCCAGTGATCGTTATTTTCAGGAAAGCAGTGATGCCGATAAATTAGTCCCTGAAGGTATCGAAGGCCGTGTACCATTTAAAGGCGGTATGCAGCCGGTGGTTCATCAAATGCTGGGTGGTTTACGCTCTTCTATGGGTTATACCGGTTGTGCTGATATCGAGAGTATGCGCAGTAAGCCTGAATTTGTTCGTGTCACCAGTGCCGGGATGGTTGAAAGTCATGTTCATGACGTCACCATTACTAAAGAAGCGCCGAATTATAGAACTTAAGTCTACATTCTACATTTGTTTAAAAAGAAGAAGGTCGGCTACTTACTCATACTTAATCATAAGTTGAGAGGGGGTAGCCGGCCTTCTTTGATTTTGAGCAACAGCCCTATAAGCAGGAAAACACATGACACAAAATATTCATGATCATCGTATTTTAATTTTGGATTTTGGTTCTCAATATACGCAGTTAATTGCTCGTCGTGTCCGTGAGGCCGGTGTGTATTGTGAAATTCATCCGTCCAATTATGATGCCGAAGCCATTCGCTCTTTTGCTGCCAAGGGTATTATTCTTTCTGGCGGTCCGGAAACTGTTACCGCTACTGATACGCCAAGAGCTGCCGATGTTGTGTTTGAACTGGGTGTGCCGGTATTAGGTATTTGTTACGGTATGCAGACTATGGCAGAGCAGTTAAATGGTAAAGTAGAAAATGCTGATCATCATGAATACGGTTATGCTCAGGTTCGGGCACATGGTCATTCACGCTTATTAAAAGACATTGAAGAAGGCTATGGTATGTTGGATGTCTGGATGTCTCATGGTGATCGGGTTGTTGAGATGCCGGAAGGCTTTAAGCTGATGGCCAGTACAGATAATGCACCGATTGCCGGGATGGCTGATGAATCACGCCATTTTTATGGTATTCAATTCCATCCTGAAGTCACTCACACCAAACAGGGTCAACGTATCTTTCAACGCTTTATTGTCGATATTTGCGGCTGTGACACGCTCTGGAATTCGGGCAATATTATTGAAGACAATATTAATATTATTCGCAAACAAGTGGGGACAGATGAGGTTATATTAGGGCTCTCTGGTGGTGTTGATTCTTCGGTGGTTGCCGCCTTATTGCATAAGGCTATTGGTGATCAGTTGACTTGTGTGTTTGTTGATAACGGCTTGTTGCGTCTTCATGAAGGCGACCAGGTTATGTCGATGTTTGCTAAACACATGGGTATCAAAGTCATCCGTGTTGATGCAGAAAAACGCTTTTTGGATCAATTGTCCGGAGAAGATGATCCAGAGAAAAAACGCAAAATTATCGGCCATGAATTTATCAATGTATTTGATGAAGAGTCATGCAAGTTAGAGAATGCAAAGTGGCTGGCTCAGGGTACTATTTATCCTGATGTTATTGAGTCAGGCGGTCAAAATGGTACTGCACATTTGATTAAATCCCACCATAATGTCGGTGGTCTGCCGGAAGACATGAAGCTGGGCTTAGTTGAGCCGCTTAGAGAATTGTTTAAAGATGAAGTGAGAGAGCTTGGTCTGGAATTAGGTCTGCCATATGATATGGTTTACCGTCACCCATTCCCAGGTCCTGGTCTTGGGGTGCGTATTTTAGGCGAAGTGAAAAAAGATTATGCCAATATCTTACGAGAAGCTGATGCCATCTTTATCGAAGAGCTTCATAAAAGTGACTGGTACCATAAGGTCTCTCAAGCTTTTGCGGTTTTCTTGCCGGTTAAATCAGTGGGTGTAAAAGGTGATGGCCGTTGTTATTCTTATGTGATTGCGCTTAGAGCGGTAGAGACCATTGATTTTATGACAGCTCGCTGGGCGCACCTGCCTTATGAGCTGCTGGAGACTATTTCAGGGCGTATTATTAACGAAGTGGATCAGGTCACTCGTGTCAGTTATGACATTTCATCTAAGCCGCCTGCCACGATTGAATGGGAGTAAGTACTCCTTCAGATCATGTCCCTTACTGATGAATACTGGATGCGCCATGCTCTGAGTCTGGCGCATAAAGCTGCCGAACTGGGAGAGGTACCTGTTGGTGCTGTATTGGTCAAGGATGAGCAATTAGTCTCAGAAGGGTGGAATCAGCCTATTGTGCAGCATGATCCCACCGCTCATGCTGAAATTCTGGCTATTCGTGCTGCGGCACAACAGTTCAAAAATTATCGTTTGCCGGGTACTACGCTGTATATCACCATAGAGCCGTGTAGTATGTGTGCAGGGGCTATCATTCATGCGCGTATTTCACGAGTCGTATTTGGAGCCTCAGAGCCTAGAGCCGGAGCAGCAGGCAGTGCTCTTAATCTACTTCAAAATGAACAGTTTAATCATCAGACTGAGGTCATATCGGGGGTGTTGGCGGCAGAGTGTGGTCAGGTTTTAAAAGATTTTTTTTTTTTTAAAAGAGAGGCTACCAAGAAGAAAATCGGTTAGTTATTTTCTTTATTAAGCCATTGTATTGAACTATAAAAATAGTCTTTTCCAATACAAAAATAACCACCCTCCATATTCAGCCATAACCCAACGTATTTGGCGACTATCATGTCACCATGCATCAGGCTTATAAGGATCAGTTTTTGCTGAATTTGAATAAATGGTCAGTTTATCACGGTAAAGATCATTCCAGATAAAAGCAGCTCTTTTAGTATGTGATTTACTCGTTGTAATAACGGCACTGCTTATTTCGATTTGTTCAACAATTTAATTAATAAGTCTTCATTGATGGGGATCATTCCCACATTTTTTCAGCTATGTTATTATTGAAATGGAGATATACAAATGAATTTACGAAACTATTTTCATTGCCTTTATAATGCATTAGCAATCATTTCTATTACTTTAATTTTTGTACCCACTACATCTTTTTCAGGACCCGAAGTACAAAGGATAACAAATCAAAGAGCATTGCAGGCTTTTTCTCTTGAAAAAAGTAACGAATTTGAGTTAAGTCACCAGAAGGCACTCAATAAGGCAAAAATTCACGATTGGCCTATTCGACAAGAATTGCCTAATGGTAAGATTCGTGAGCTTATAAAGTTAGCACCAACGGAATGCCTATATATTATGAAACTGCTAATATTAATGCTGCAGATACAATCTCCACTGATGAAGTATGGTCGGGAGGAACTGCAGGTTTGACAATCGATGGGACTGGTATGACTATCGGTGAGTGGGATGCTGGAGAGATATTATTATCTCATCAGGAATTTGGCGGCAGGGTTACTCAGAAAGATAACCCATCTTATATCGACAGCCATTCCACTCATGTAGCAGGAACGATAATTGCCGCAGGTATAGATATTTACGCAAAAGGTATGGCCTATCAAGCAAATCTGGATGGATATGATTGGCTCAATGATATATCGGAAATGGTATCTGCTGCTAGTACTGGTTTGCTATTCTCTAATCATTCTTACGCTCAGGTCGTTGGTTGGTATTTCCTTTCCCCCAACTGGATATGGTTTGGGGATGTTCAAGTTAGTACAACAGAGGACTACAGGTTTGGTTTTTATGGTCCTGAAGCAGAGGAATGGGACCAGATTGCTGTTTACGCACCTTACTATCTGATAGTACATGCTGCAGGAAATGAGCGAGATTATAATAGTGGCCCGGGAATTGGGGAAGACTATTTGTTCTGGAACGGATTTGATTGGGAGATTTCAACGCTAAGCCGAGATGAAGACTGCGCACCATTCGGCTATGATTGTATTGTCCCAAGAGCCAACGCAAAAAATACTTTTACTGTTGGTGCAATTGATGATATTCCTGGGGGGTATTCCACTTCAACTGACGTAGTGATGAGCAGTTTTAGTGGCTGGGGACCAACAGATGATGGGCGAATTAAACCAGATATTGTAGCTAACGGAATTAATGTTTATTCAACGACAAATACTAGTAATACAGGTTATACCACAATGAGTGGCACATCTATGGCTGCTCCAAATGTCACTGGTTCATTGGGTTTGTTGCAGCAACATTATCAGAATACTCATGGTAATAAGTCTATGCGTGCTGCCACCCTTAAAGCCCTGGTTATTCATACTACTGATGAGGCTGGTGAAAGTGACGGTCCTGATTACGAATTCGGTTGGGGAATAATGAATAGCAAATCAGCTGCAGCGGTAATTTCTGGTGAGAATGTTACTAGTAATATTCAGGAAAAAATTTTAGATAATGGAACAACATATACCATTAATATGTATAACAATGGTAGTGCTCCTCTAAAGGCAACCCTTGTTTGGACAGATTTTCCTGGTACTCCTACTGCACCTTCACTGGACCCTACTACTAAAATGCTGGTGAATGATTTGGACCTTCGTATAACTGGTAGAACAACTTATTTTCCTTGGGTGCTTAATTTGATGTGGTTAGTGTAACCACATCAGTGTAATTAGTGTGGGTAAGCTGTTGGTCAATTCGTTTATGGCGAAGCCGATACGAATTGACCAACAGCTTATCCACACGTTCCGTAGGAA
>JAHXIM010000260.1 GCA_025655635.1 gamma proteobacterium symbiont of Lucinoma myriamae
TCTGCGCTTATTATAACATTTCTGGTTGATCTGGTCACTCAAAAGCAGGATTAATTCCTTATATTTCAAATAGATAATATGTTTTTCAGGGTTGACTAGGTAGTTAAATTAGTAAATGTGAGGGATTAAAGAGCCCTTGTTTGTAAGGACAAAAACAATGCCTTAAGATTTAGAGTTAAAAGTACTTTAAGTTGTTGATTTTTAATCTTTAAGTTGACTGATCTAAAGCAATAGAAAACGTTAAGTTTTTGAAGTTATTAAAAAACCGACCAGTCTTAAAATCCCTCGGTGGCATCACCATGCCGTTTCGATTCCGGCCCTGGGCACCATTCTTAGAAGTATTTAAAACTCTCATTTGTACTTCAATAAACATCAAACCTTTAATTTATCAACGGTCTGACGTGCGGAGCGTGAGACAGTCCTGCTACCCACGCCCAGGCGCCCCATAAACACGCGATTGTCATTAAACTGATTACCCAGAATATTTTCCAGTTCAGTCGCTAAGATGCGCGCATTTTGATTGGCTTTATTATCTTGTGTGAAGTTTTCTGACATCATGACATATCGAGAGAAAATTAAAGGTGTCATCTCCGGTTGAAATTGCAGACCGAGATTTGTTGCAGTGAGCCAGAAGCGCTGTAGAGCACGTCCACCATCAATATAATCATCGATGTTTTTCAGGGGTTGATCGGCAACAATCACAAAATGTGCCGCACAGCGAAGTGCCGGAAGCAGATCAAGCTGGATACGGGGGAGCCAGGTACCAGCGAAATACTGGTTTAACATCTGCACTCTGTCCCAACTATGCATCGTCCACTTCATTAACTTTAAGGTAACCGGGTCTAAGCCAACAGCCTGGTCGGGGATTTTATCTTCACTAAATTGTGCATCCCATTGAATAATTTGTTTATGAACTTTGTAGGCTTCCTTAATTGTCAAACGGATATGGGCATTTTTAAAAAGCAGCCAGGCCATCCGCCATTTATTTTTCCAGCCTTCAAGCCAGATCACTTGATATCCTTCTCCAAGCACATTTCCCAGTAACTTTTTCTGTTCGCAAGTCAATGGTCTTGAAGAAAAAGCCCGACGCTGAGTGGTGCGCATTTCTATAGGAGAACGTAATGGGTGATAGCTTTGCCTGGAGGTGTTCTCCAGAGTAACCTCAATAACGGGCCTGTCTTCAGGTGAGTTATCCTGACGAGAAAAAGTTGCCTTAATGCCCATAGATACAGCGACTATGGATAAAGTCTCTAACAGAGCACCCACGGCAATCTGACTGGCTCGCCCGTCCAGATCATAAACACACCAGTCTCTGGTATCGTGAGCATGTATTAGAAAGTGCTCATCATCAAGAATTTCAAATCGCCAGGGTTGGGTGTTGTCACCACTGGGTGCCCAGCGAGCAATATTAATTATTTCTTCAATCGCGGTTTTCGGTTTAAATATTTCATCAGGTGAAACGGATTGAGTCGAAACCTGTTGAGAAACTTTGTAGCCAATTTTACATTTCAGCTTTTGTAAAAAAACTTTGTTTCCGTGACGCAGCTTACCGCGAGTCCATTGACATTGGTATGCATCAAATGCCTGATAGAAAGGTGCATAGTAAACCTTTCCTCTTCCCGTCAATATTTTTAATACTTCTGTTGCGATCACACCTGCACAGAGA
The DNA here is from genome assembly GCA_025655635.1 of gamma proteobacterium symbiont of Lucinoma myriamae. GTDB lineage: Bacteria > Pseudomonadota > Gammaproteobacteria > GRL18 > GRL18 > GRL18. The sequence goes on from JAHXIM010000260.1 coordinate 1,667, forward strand.
TTGATTCCCATGACTGTTGAAGGTCCGCGTTTATTGACTAAATCAAGACGGGTTGGATCAATAAGATAGTGTCGATGAAATGCTTTAGGTGCCAGCCCCATCACAAAATTAATATATTGCTCACTTTGCTTTAGGCCTTCAAAGTTAAAGTAATCTTCAAAAGACATCCCTTGTGGATTAAAACAAAGATAGGCTGTTCCCATGCCAATTGGTGCAGCGGTAACAGCGGGAATACCTAATTCCTGACATCGTTTAAAGACTTTCCTGCGAATACCTAATACAAAAAAATCAAAGCCGTCAACAAAGACATCGACACCGTCTAGAAACTCATCAATATTTGCTTCATTAATTCCTTTTGAAAAAGTTTTTATGGCTACTTCAGGGTTAATTTCTTTAGCCTGTTGTGCCAGAATATCAACTTTTTCCTGCCCGATGGTGTCCATAGTGGCACCGTACTGGCGATTAAAATTGGCTACTTCAAATTGGTCTAAGTCAGCAATATGAAATTGTCCAATACCTAAACGAGACAGGGCAATTAAATGAGCACCACCCACACCGCCCATACCCGCAATAGCTATTTTTTTAGTCCGAAGAGATAGTTGTTCCCATTCACTGATCCAGCCTATATTTCGACTCACTGCTTCGTGATAATTATAATCCATGATAATTGACCAATATTGAACTTATTATTTTTTCTACAGTGAGTGTATCAGATTATTTTTTGCTTTATTTCTTTTAACAATAAAAGTAACTATTAGGTATAAATTTTAGAAAAAGATGAACAAAAAGACTTGACAGTTTTTTATGTCATTTGAAAAAATACAGATAGATTTTATCTGATGTTTGTTAATGAAAAATTATGCTGAATAATTATAAAACTAATTCACATAATTAATTAACAATCGCCTTTTTAACAACTTTAGGTTTAATTTACTACCTTTGTTGTGCTAGATTTAAAAAATTAAACATGAAATGGAGTTTGGCATTGGAAGCCGTATATCAACTTTTCGATGAATATTTTGAAATCATTCCTACAGTAAGCACCCAGTCTTTGCCTGAATTATCTCAGGCATGTCAGCAAATTATGCTTGAGTGTCAAAAAATCCGCTATCAGGTTTATTGTATAGAACATGATTTTGAAAAACCGGAAGAACACCTCAACCAGCTTGAACAAGATGAATATGATGATTTGTCACTGCATGCGTTACTGCAGCATAAACCCAGTGGTGATTTTGCCGCAACCGTCAGATTGGTGACTTTTCAGGCTCTGGGAGAAAAGGGCTTATTCCCTATGGAATTACATAGTACTTTTGACACACAAGGGCATACTGCTCTTGACGCCTTGCCCAGAAATTCCATCGCAGAAGTATCTCGATTTGCCGTATCAAAAACATTTCGTAAGCGTTTAACTGATACTAATTATCATGGTGTTAGTGATTTTGGTGAAAAAAGAGAGATAGACTCAAAAAGAATTATTCCTCACATCACTCTGGGCTTGTTTAAAATATTATTTCAGATGAGCAAAACAGCCGAAATTCATTACTGGTATGCAGTTATGGAAGTCACATTGATTAGACTACTTAAACGTTTTGGCTTTAATTTTGTACGAGTTGGGCCTGCGGTTGAATATCATGGAAAAAGGATACCCTGCTTTATTAGCGTTTCTGATGCATTGGAGAACATTAAAAAAGTGCAGCCAAAGATTTGGGATTTTATTACGGATAATGGGAAGTTACAATTGGATTAGTTAATACAGCTTCATTAATTAAGTGTGCAGCTAACAGGTCTTACATCGTGCATAAATGAGCTGGGTCATATAGTCTCTGAGCAGATTTCAAAAGCTCATATTACTGGTAATGAATAGAGGTTTGAGTGTGTTATTATTCATATGACTTAATATCACACAATTAAATTTAAATATTCGAAAAAATATACTTTTTCATGAGGAGAACCGCTTATGCATAATTTTGATTTTCTAATCATTGGTTCGGGTCCTGCGGGTCAAAAAGCAGCGATTCAAGCGTCCAAACGGGGAAAAAAGTCGCCATTGTCGATCGTCGAACCGATGTTGGTGGGGTTTGCCTTCACACAGGTACAGTGCCTAGTAAAACGTTGCGAGAGGCCGTGCTCTATCTCAGCGGCTACAGCCAGCGAGGATTTTATGGACAGGGCTATCGTCTAAAAAGTGATTTGACCATGGCTGATCTTAAGCAGCGGCTTCACACTACGATAAAACGTGAAGAAGAGGTGATACTGCACCAGTTGAATCGAAATGGCATCCAGGTCTTTAGCGGCACAGCAACCTTTACTGATGAGCACCATGTCCAGGTTGAAGATGAGAAAGGGAAGGTGATTGAAATTCAGGCTGATTACTTTTTGATCGCGACCGGAACGTATCCTGTTCATCCGGAAAATTACCCTTTTGACTCAGGTAAAGTGATTGACAGTGACAACATATTGGAACTGGCTGAATTACCGCGTTCGATGACAGTTATCGGAGCTGGAGTCATTGGGGTTGAATATGCCTCTATCTATTGTGCACTTGATGTTGAAGTCAATCTGATTGATGGACGTGATACTCTTTTAGGCTTTATGGATAAAGAGCTGACGGATGAGTTGGTCCATCAGTTTCGTGAGCAGGGAATGGTCGTACGTCTTGGTGAACAAGTTGATGCAATTACTTGTCAGGAAGATGGTTCGGTGCGGACTATGCTCAAGAGCGGCAAGCAAATACATTCCGATGTGGTTTTGGTGGCAGCAGGGCGTTCTGGCTGCACTAAGAGTCTTAAACTTGATATGGCTGGCGTTGAACAGAATAGCCGCCATCTTATTCAGGTAAATGAGAGCTATCAATCGAGTCAGCCCCATATTTATGCAGCTGGTGATATTATTGGTTTTCCCAGCCTTGCATCGACAGCAATGGAGCAAGGGCGTCAGGTCGCCTGTCATGCTTTCGGGCAGAAGTTAAACAATAAACTGGAAAACTTTCCCTTTGGAATATTTGCTGTGCCCGAAATGAGTATGGTTGGAGCGACTGAACAGGAACTGACCAAAAAAAGCATCCCGTACGAAGTTGGGGTAGCGCGTTTACGTGAGACAACACGGGGGCAAATTATGGGATTGGAGCACGGAATATTAAAACTCATTTTTAGTTTAGAGAATCAGGAGCTGCTTGGCGTTCATATCATTGGTCGCGGTGCTACCGAACTCATTCATATCGGTCAGGCGGCTCTGGTGCTTAATGGTGGACTTGACTATTTCCTTGAGAATGTCTTCAATTACCCGACTTTGGCGGAGGCCTATAAGATTGCTGCGCTTGATGCCTGGAACCGATTAAATTGACACCTTAAAAATTCAGTCATGGAACTGATTATAATTTCGAGTAAAGCAGGGGATGGGTTATAGACCAACCCCTTCTTTAGTCACTGACTATTTTCAGATAATCAGACTCGTTTTTCGGGAAATTGAAAAACATTTTTTATTATGATTTAAGCTATTTATTTAGTGCTTTTTGTGCCGCTGTAATGGCCACTCCCACATTTATTTTGGCGTCCATATCTGATAGTATAGCTTCCAGAGCACTGAGGCAAAGTAAAATATTTTCAGCTCGGCTGCTATGTCCCATCAGTCCGATGCGCCAGACTTTACCTGCCAATGAGCCCAGACCAGCACCAATTTCCAGATTGTATTCATTGAGTAAACGACTGCGAACCAGAGCCTCATCAACACCTTCAGGAATAGTCACGGCATTGAGTTGTGGTAAACGATCATTTTCAGCAACTACAAATTCCAGTCCCATTGCCTCAAGACCTGCACGCAGGGCTAAGTGATGATGCTTATGTCGCTGCCAGGAGTTTTCCAGACCTTCTTGTTCTAAAATGATGAGTGATTCATGCAGGGCGTATAGGGCATTGACGGGGGCTGTATGGTGGTAAGCACGTTTGGCATTGCCTCCCCAGTATCCCATCACCAGGTTCAGATCTAAAAACCAGCTATTCACTTTTGTTTTTCTGTTTTTAATCACTTCAATCGCTTTGTCATTAAAGCTGACGGGTGATATTCCTGGTACACAGGATAAGCATTTTTGAGTGCCTGAATAAATGGCATCAATACCCCATTCATCTACCTTAAGCTCAGAACCACCCAATGAGGTGACAGCGTCTACAATCGTAAGACAATCATGCTTATGGGCTAAATCACATAAGGCTTTGGCATCTGAGCTGGCACCTGTCGAGGTTTCAGCATGAACAAAAGCAACAATTTTAGCATCGGGATTATCGTTGAGTGCTTGTTCAACTTTGGCGATATCAATGGCATTTCCCCATTCATCTTCTACCATAACGGCAGTGGCACCCAGGCGTTCGACATTTTCTTTCATGCGTCCGCCAAATACACCATTCTGACAAACAATGACCTTATCTCCTGCTTCAACCAGATTGACAAAGCAGCATTCCATACCAGCAGAACCCGGGGCTGAAACTGGAATTGTCAATTCATTTTTTGTTTGAAACGCATATTGCAGCAAAGTTTTAACTTCGTCCATCATGCTAACAAATTCAGGATCAAGATGGCCTATTGTCGGTCTTGCCAAAGCAGATAAAATTCTGGGAGGAACGTCTGAAGGACCGGGTCCCATGAGTGTTCTAATTGAAGGATTGAAGCTGTCAGTCATAATGAATTCCTTAAAAAATAGGGGGTAATCTAAATCTTTATCAAATTAGTAGGATATTATGAGTATTTCTTGAAAAAAAAACAATAGGCAGTTATATTAAATTAGTTTTTAAATCAACTCGGGTTGTTAATGGTCAACCCTTAAAGGTAACTTGATGCCGTTAAAAATTGATGATTGGGGAATTAAAACTCAAATCAGTAAACATGAATTAATACAAATATTCTCAAAAATAGTACCAGAAGATTCATTACTTTTTGATTCTGAAGATTTAAAACCGTATGAATGTGATGGTCTTTCTGTCTATCGCCAATTACCAATGATGGTCCTCTTACCGGATACTATTGAGCAGATACAACAAATTCTTCGAGTCTGTTTCAAATATCAAATACCCGTTGTTTCACGAGGTGCCGGTACCAGTTTATCGGGGGGCGCATTACCCCTTGAAAATGGTATTGTTCTGAGTTTAGCCAAACTGAATAAAATTATTGAAATTGATACTGAGAACCTGACTGCCAGAGTACAGCCTGGTGTTAGAAATCTGGCTATTTCAGAAGCAGTCAGTGACGATGGATTGTATTATGCCCCTGATCCTTCTTCTCAGATTGCCTGCTCCATTGGCGGTAATGTGGCTGAAAATGCCGGTGGTGTGCATTGCCTTAAATATGGACTGACCTTGCATAATGTCCTGCAGCTTAAAGTCATTACTATAGAGGATGAGCTGCTTGAAATAGGCAGTGAGGCACTGGATAGTCCTGGATATGACCTGTTGGCATTAATGCATGGCTCTGAAGGAATGCTGGGAGTGGTTGTGGAAGTGCTGGTTAAATTACGGGTCAAGCCAAAAGTAGTTAAAGTCTTAATGGTATCATTTGATCAGGTTAACAGCGCCGGAGAAACCGTCAGCCAAATCATTTCCAGCGGTATTATTCCAGCGGGTCTGGAATTAATGGATAAATCAGCCATCAAGGCCGCAGAGGATTTTATTCATGCCGGATACCCTGTGGACGCTGCTGCCATTTTACTGTGTGAAATCGATGGTTCTCTTGCCGAAGTTGATGCACAAATTGAGCAATTACAAACAATTCTTAAACTGGGCGGAGCCAGTGATGTGCAAATTGCTGAGAATGAACAACAGCGTAAAACCTTCTGGGCCGGTCGCAAAGCTGCCTTTCCTGCTGTTGGTCGTTTGTCCCCGGATTACTATTGTATGGATGGCACCATCCCGCGTTTTCAATTAGGAAAAATACTGGATCGCATTCATGAATTATCGGATGAATATGGTCTGGCGGTGGTGAATGTATTCCACGCCGGCGATGGCAATCTGCATCCGCTGATTTTATATGATGCTAATAATCCGGGAGAGCTTGAAAAGACCGAAAAAATGGGAGGAGAAATTCTCTCGGTCTGTGTGAAATTAGGTGGCACGATTACCGGAGAGCATGGTGTGGGTGTCGAAAAGCTGGATCAAATGTGTATTCAATTTAATGCTGCGGAACTGCAGCAGTTTCTGGATATAAAAACTGCTTTTGATAGTAAAAATTTATTAAACCCGGGTAAGGGTATTCCTTTGTTACATCGTTGTGCGGAGTTTGGTGCTTTGCACGTACATCATGGTCAGTTACCGCATCCTGAACTGGAGCGATTTTAAATCATGAGCTCTTATATACAAACAAGTCATATACAGAACAATGACCTAACCGATCAACTGATTAGTCAGGTACAAACGGCGTATCAAAACAGACAGGCACTAGCGATTCAGGGGAATGGAAGTAAATTATTTTTAATTCATCAGCTTCCAGGCCAGCCTGTTTCTACTGCATCTCATCAGGGAATTGTCAATTATTTACCCAGTGAATTAACCATCACGGTTCGTAGCGGCACTTTATTATCGGATCTGAAAGAAGTGCTGGCTGAAAATGGTCAGATGTTAGCTTTTGAACCACCTCAATTCTCTGCAAATGCCACCATTGGCGGAACCATTGCTGCTGGATTATCCGGCCCTTCAAGGCCATTTACTGGTTCTGCACGGGACTTTGTGCTGGGCTGTAAAATCATTAATGGGCGAGGGGAGTTAATGCAATTTGGCGGTGAGGTGATGAAAAACGTCGCTGGTTATGATCTTTCCCGACTGGTGGCGGGTTCTTATGGTAGTTTGGGGCTTATTCTTGAGGTGTCATTGAAACTACTGCCCTTACCACCCAGGGAACAAAGTTTCAGCTTTTCACTGCCGTTAAAGCAATTTTCTCATCAGGTTCAAGGTTTATTGCTATCGGGCTATCCTGTTACTGCGGCCTGTTATTTAGACGGGCAGGCTTATATTCGTCTAGCGGGTTCTGAAAAAGGTGTGGCATCTTCTTATCAGGAAATAAGTCAGCTGCTCTCTCAACAAAAACTTCAGCCACAAGAAGTTAATAATTCGTTCTGGTCTGAGTTAAATGAACAACAATTGTCTTTCTTTGAACAGACTCAGCCTCTATGGCGGTTATCACTGCCCGGAAAAGCAGAAAATTTTGAACGCTATGTCAATGCTGAAGATGAACAATTGATAGACTGGGGGGGGGCATTGCGATGGTTCTATAGTAATCAGCCTGCTGATAAAATTCGCTCCTATGCCCAATCACTGGGGGGGCATGCACAACTTTTTCGTGGTAACGAGATGGACAGTGATGAATTAAAAAATGTACCTAAACAGCAACCATTAACTCCGGCTATAATGAAAATTCATCAACAGGTCAAACGGGCAATGGATCCTCACCTTATCCTTAATCACGGATGTCTTTATCCTGAACTATAAATACTACCGACCTTGATTGACACAACACAACAAAAGAATAAAAACAAAGATAGCAGCGTAATATGCAAACTAATATATTAGAATCCTTTAAACAAACAAAAATGGGACAGCAGGCGGAAGAAATATTGCGCAGCTGCGTGCACTGTGGTTTTTGCAATGCCACCTGTCCAACTTATCAGTTATTAGGTGATGAACTGGATGGTCCAAGGGGACGGGTTTATTTAATTAAACAGATCCTGGAGGGTAATCAACCCAGCCTGAAATCCAAACAACATCTGGATCGTTGTTTAAACTGTTTAAATTGTGAAACCACCTGCCCATCTGGGGTTCAATACCATCAATTACTGGAAATAGGGCAATCACTGATAACAAATGATGTTCAATTACCCTGGCGAAAAAAGTTACTGCGCAAACTAATTTTAACGATTATGCCTTATTCTAAACGGTTTAATTTTTTCGTAACACTAGGGAACACTGTTAAAAACTTATTACCGGTTAAACTGGCAAAATTATTACCTAAAGATCATCAACAAACACTTTTTTTTAAAGCATCACATCGATCGCGAAAAATGCTTCTTCTGCAAGGCTGTGTTCATAATACTATCAGTCCGGATATTCATCAGAAAACCAGACAATTACTGGATAAACTAGGTATTGAAGTGCTTCACGAAAAAGATCCAGCTTGTTGTGGAGCCCTCTCTCATCATTTACAAACTGAGAATCAAACGATAAGCTTTATAAAAACAAATATTGATTCCTGGTCAGACTCTATTGAACAAGGTATTGAGTCCATTATTAGTAATGCCAGCGGCTGTGGTCTAATGGTTAAAGATTACCCGCGATTAGTGGCAAAGTATTTGGGAAATGAGTCCCTTTATTATGAGAAAGCGCTAAAAGTTGCAAGCATCACCCGAGATATTAGTCAGGTTTTTAACAGCGAAGATTTATCACCTCTTAAATTAGATTCAAACTATAAAAATATAGCCTACCACCCACCCTGTAGTTTGCAGCATGGTCAACATTTGCCTGAAATTGTAGAACAAATATTGACCTCACTTGGAGCCACACTTTCTCCTATTAAGGATAAGCATTTATGCTGTGGTTCAGCAGGTAGTTATTCACTTTTTAATACTGAGATTTCCCATCAACTAAGGGATAATAAGTTAGCAAATCTGCAGCAAAATAATACAGATGTTATTGCAACTGCCAATATTGGCTGCCTGCACCATCTGCAAACTGAAGCAGAAATTCCAGTGAAACACTGGTTACAACTGATTCATTAGTTTATTCCCGGTTTTATTAATTAACTTCAGGTACAGTGAATGCCAGGCGTGAATTTGTTGAAGTTCTGACTAAAGTGCAAAAATCACTGGTAAGAGTGACCACAAATATAGCTGGAGAATAGACAGGCGATCACAAATCGTTTTCAGTACAGATATTAAGTTATTGATTTTCTCGAGTCTAGTGTAGTATATTCAAGTTTATTGTAGTGATCTCTGGACTTAAAATCCTTCGGTGGCAACACCGTGCCGGTTCAAATCCAGCACGGCGCATATCCTATCGGAATTGACTATGACAACCAACGTTAAAACTGAAAAAGAATTCTTTTATAGTCTCAAATCAGCGTTCACAATCAATCCCCAATGTAAAGATATAAATCTTACGGAACAATTAAGTCTCTGCTCGAGGTACTCAACGATCTTGATGATGTTGAGTCGTATGACGAACTGAAATACGAGGAATCAGATGAAAGATAAATCTCGAACATCCGTACGGGGGAGATCTCTTAAAGAAGGTCCTGTGATTTATCATCCGGAAGACTATCTGATAGATGATCACAAAATAAAAAAGAACCTCACATTGGCCGAACTCAATCATGTGTTCAAAATGTATCTGCAGGAATGTAACTTACATTATGATGATATCTCAATTTTAGGCCAGTTTTCAGTGATTTTTAACGACCCGTTGTTTCGTACATGGCATACATTAACTAGTCAGCCCTGAAAAACATATTATCTATTTGAAATGTAAGGAATTATCCCTATTTTTGAGTGACCAGATCGACCGGAAATATTATAATAAGTGCAGATTTTCTGGTCGATTTGGTGAAAAAAATGTACTCAACAGCAGGCAAAGATCAACAACTTAGCTTTTTTGG
>JAHXIM010000055.1 GCA_025655635.1 gamma proteobacterium symbiont of Lucinoma myriamae
ATGATTTTTGGTGGTAATATCATGATATTTCACTATAATTTCAATGGGTTATGATTATAGACCATTTTCAACTGATTTTTATAGGATTAATCAGTCGGTTGATGGTTACCCTGCCGTAAAGCGTTTGTTTTATGTAGCCTCCGGGGATTTTATGATCTTTGGTGTTATTGCCGCTGATGACAGCCGGATAAAAGAATTAAAGCCCTTATTAATCCCCATTGTAAATAGTTTTCCAGGCATTTTCGGCATTACCAAACAAGCCGGTGTTTTTGAGCAGGGTCTTGGCAAAGGCAGAACTATTGATGTTGATATCAGTGGTGAAAAAATTGAAACTATTGCCAATGCCGGTGCTGCATTGTTTGCTGCCATAAAAAAAGCCATTCCTAAAGCACAGATCCGGCCGATTCCTTCCATAGAATTACTCTATCCTGAAGTCTTATTACAGCCCAATCATGATCAATTGCATCAGTTGGAAATGGACTCTTTATCTCTGGGTATTCTCGCCGATGTATTGTTACAGGGACGTAAAATCGGTGAGTTTAAAAGTGATGGTGTGAAAAAAATTGATATGATCCTGAAAACCGATCAAACATCAATTCAGTCTCCTGAAGATTTATATTACTCTCTGGTGGCAACCCCTTCAGGTCATCTGGTCGGTTTTGATACACTGGCTGAGTTACAACAAACCAATAGTATCAGTGAAATTCGCCATTATAATGGCAAGCGCACCATCACACTTGAAGTCACGCCGCCACAGAAAATGACTTTACAGGAAGGTATGGAATTACTCCAGCAGGACATTTTTCCTGAATTACAGAAAGGCGGTCAGTTAAGCGGGGTTAATATTGCTTTAAGTGGAACAACCGATAAATTAACTGAAACCATTGATTCTATGGTTATAAACCTTGTTCTGGCGATTATCATCACCTATTTGTTAATGTCTGCATTATTTGCCAACTTCATCTATCCGCTGATTATTCTATTTACCCTACCCCTGGCCGCTGCAGGCGGTTTTATCGGTCTGGCCTTCACCAATCATTTCCTTGCCTTACAGCCGCTGGATGCCTTAACCATGCTGGGCTTTGTTATTCTGGTGGGGATTGTGGTGAACAATGCCATTTTAATTGTTCATCAGACACTCAATCTTATTCGTAATGAAAACTATGAACACAAAGAAGCCATTATTGAATCCACACGCAGCCGTCTCAGACCCATTTTTATGAGCTCTTTAACCTCAATATTCGGCATGATGCCGCTCATTCTTTCACCCGGCCCAGGCTCAGAGTTTTACCGCGACCTGGGCAGTGTCATCACCGGCGGTCTGGCTTTTTCTACCCTATTTACCTTATTTGTTATCCCGTCACTATTAATGTTTGTTATCGGCATGGAAAAAAGATAAAAAAATTTCCAACGTGGTAAAATACCCCACCTTATTTGAGAGATATTTACTCTTTACTAACTCTTTACTACTAGAAGAATGGGATTAATGCATGAAAATTTTAGTCATTGGCAATGGTGGCCGTGAACACGCACTGGCATGGAAAGCAGCACAATCACCTCAGGTTGATGAAGTCTTTGTTGCTCCAGGTAATGCCGGCACTCTGCGCGAAGCAAATCTGAGCAATGTTGATATTGGTGTAACCGATATTCCAGCATTAATTCAATTTGTCAAAGACAATCATGTTGAACTCACTATTGTCGGCCCTGAAGTTCCTCTGGTAGCAGGCGTTGTTGATCGCTTTAATGAACAGGGGCTGAGAATTTTTGGCCCGACTCAGGGTGCAGCTCAACTGGAAGGCTCCAAAGCCTTTACCAAAGATTTTTTAGCACGTCACAATATTCCCACCGCAGCCTATGAGAATTTTACCGAAATTGAGCCTGCTATTGCCTATGTTAAGCAGCAAGGCGCTCCTATTGTCGTAAAAGCTGATGGTTTAGCGGCTGGAAAAGGCGTTATTGTGGCACAAACCGAACAGGAAGCCATTGATGCCATTGAAGATATGCTGGCTGGTAACAGCTTTGGTGAAGCAGGCCATCGTGTTGTAGTAGAAGAATTTTTAACGGGAGAAGAAGCCAGTTTTATTGTCATGGCCGATGGTAAGAATATCCTCCCTCTGGCAACATCACAAGATCACAAAGCACGTGATAATGGTGACAAAGGCCCCAATACCGGCGGCATGGGTGCCTATTCACCGGCACCTGTTGTTACCGATGAAATTACTGAAAAAGTCATGCAGACGGTTATTAAACCAACCATTGAAGGTATGGCGGCTGAAGGCAATGAATACACTGGTTTTCTCTATGCAGGGCTTATGATCTCACCTGATGGTGAGCTAAAAGTACTGGAATACAACTGCCGTTTCGGTGATCCGGAAACACAGCCCATTATGATGCGCCTGCAATCCGATTTAGTTGAGTTATGTCAGGCGGCTATTGACCATAAACTTGATACAATGACGGTGCAATGGGATAACAGAGCCGCTATCGGTATTGTCATGGCTGCCGGCGGTTATCCCGCCGGTTATGAAAACGGTCATGCCATTGAAGGTCTTGATTTGGTTGATAGCGACACCACTAAAGTGTTCCATGCCGGCACTTGTGCCGGAAGCGGCGACACAGATGGTCAGGTCGTCACTAGCGGCGGTCGGGTGCTTTGTATGGTTGCTCTGGGCGATACGGTGAGCGAGGCACAAAAACTGGTCTATCAAAAGGTTAAAAAAATCCATTGGAAAGATGCTTTCTATCGTACCGATATCGGCTATCGTGCCATAGCCAGAGAGAATGCGTGAAAATTGTAACTCTATTAGAAATAGGTTAATATCTCATAAACAAATTTCAGGTCGCCTGTAGAGAATGCTTCAAAAAACCGCTCTCAGGCCAATTACCTTATCCCTTACAACAAGGAATACATTATGTCTATTAAACACCCAGTTGTTGCAGTAACCGGTTCTTCTGGTGCTGGTACTACTACCGTTAAAAATGCATTTGAGCATATTTTCTTCCGTGAGAATATCAATCCGGCCATCATTGAAGGCGATAGCTACCACCGTTATGACCGTGCCGCTATGAAAGTTGCCGTTGAAGAAAAAGGGGATACTTTCAGTCATTTTGGTCCTGAAGCTAACCACTTTGATATTTTATCTGAAACATTCAAAGAGTATGGCAATACAGGCATGTGTAAGCGTCGCTATTATCTGCATAGTGATGAAGAAGCCGCACCTTATGCACCATTAACACCAGGCCAGTTCACTGATTGGGAAAACATTCCTTCAGGTACTGATTTATTGTTTTATGAAGGTCTGCATGGCGGTGCTAAAGACGGTGATACTGATGTCTCTAAACACGTTGATTTATTAGTCGGCGTTGTACCTATTGTTAATCTGGAATGGATTCAAAAAATCCATCGTGATAATGCCCAGCGTGGTTACTCAGCAGAAGCGACTGTTGATACTATTTTGCGCCGTATGCCGGACTACGTAAACTATATCACTCCTCAGTTCTCACGTACTGATATTAACTTCCAGCGTGTGCCTACAGTTGATACCTCTAATCCTTTTATCGCTCGTGATATCCCAACACCTGATGAAAGCTTTATTGTTATTCGTTTTAAAAATCCTGATCAGATTGATTTTCAATACCTGTTAAACATGATCCCTGATTCATTTATGTCACGTCGCAACAATATGGTTGTGCCCGGCAGCAAAATGGGCTTTGCTATGGAATTAATCCTGGCACCAACGATTCATGACTTAATGGAAAAAGCTAAGGACTAAATAATAGGGCTAAGCATAACACTAAACGCTCTATCTCTAAGGTCTAATATCATTATTAGACCTTATACTTCTCTTCCATAACTATCCTCTCCATTAAATAACATAAACAATCCTGTCTGATGATTTCTTCCTTTGTGGTTAACATCGACGGCATCACCATCAGTCGTGTTCTGATCTCACCATTACTATAATCAAAATATCGCTGTGCAACATCAATTCCCTGCTCATTAATAGCCTGTAAATAAACTGCTTTGTCGGGATCAATTTTGGCTATTCGTGTCCCATTTTCCATGGCAGTAAAATTGAGTCGATCTATATCTGAGTCAAAGTGAATATCTGCCTGAGACACTTCTTTCATAGACATTTCTTTCTCAGCTATTGGCTCAAAGCTTATGCTGAATTGTTCAGGTACTTTGACAATTGCCATGGTGTGATATAAATCAAAATCTTTTGCATGCAGCACCTGATTGGTGAATTGACCTAAGGACATAGCTTTTTGCAGATAATTTTTTGCATGTTCTACACCATGCTTTTGTTCCGGCTGTCCACATTCCACCGTCACTGCCGGACACAATTTTGAAAATGCCATAGACTGCACCGTATCAGGCTTAATAAAATAAACCACGGTACGACTAAACAGGTGCGCCAGTTGAAAAAAATCATGTTCCTTGCGATTAACACAGGCATAATGCGGGTTTCTACCCGTGTTATTATGAAAATCAATGCTGGCAAATACCTGTTTTGCTTTCATCTGCTGCAAAATTTCACTCATCATCCGCCCCTCTTTAGATGGATGAGCAAGCCAGATCCGGTTGTAATCTAACTGTCCCTGCAGCACTCTTTTATGTTCTTTGGCAGCAGATACATTGCCAATAAAAAGAGACATCGCACGAGGCAGGGGTTTATTATTTTGCTGAAATTCAAGCAGGTACGATTTCACCGCTTCCCAGCCGGTAGTTTCATTTCCATGCAGTAAAACAGAAACAAATAAAGGGGATGTTTCAACACCGGACAAATGAATCAAAGTCGGCCCGGCCAAAAAGCCATCCTGTTCATGTGCTTTTTTAGCCAATAAACCTTCCGGCAAATATTCTAAAACTGTTAACATGCCTAACTCCTAAAACAAATAATAATGACTTGCTTACACAACAATTAACTTACCAATTTTTCAACTTATCTCCCAATCATGCACTGGAACACCTGTTAACTGATTTTTCTCATAAGCCAAGGTCAATGCTTGCATATCTTTGCCATATTTTCAACATAGCGACGTTGCCAAACGGCACCATTTTGTCCATTTATAGTACGCTGTTCGATGATCCCCAGATAATAATCAATATCCTCTCGTGCAATAGATAATTGACTTAAACCATCTTTTGCCATTGGTAAAAGATAATCAAGAATTAATGCTTTCAGGGGGATATGCTGCCCTGACAGCCAGATAACTTTACCCTTTAATCCCTGTTTGGCCGCGAGATAAAAATTTTCTTTGGCTTGCACAAAAGCCAGTTGCTGTTCTGAAATTATATATTGATTCGCCATAGCTGTAACCGCACCATAGAAAAATGCCGCATTGGCAATACTATCAACAATAGTAGGGCCTGCCGGTATAACTCTATGTTCCAGGCGTACATGATATTCCCGCTTATTTCCATTCTTATTTGTGGCTGTCACCAAAGGCCGATTCCAACGCCATACTGTGCCATTATGTAAACTAAGATGAGCTAAATCTTCAACTTCTGTAGAAAATATTTCGGGTAATAGTATAGGATAATGCTCATTATTTTCTTCAAAACATTCCAGCAGCGATTCTTTTGCATAGCCGGAACCAAAGCTGACCCGTTTAATAGGTCCAAATACCGCACCATCAAAACCACCAACAGATACCGCTTGTTCAAATACAGGAATTCGAGTTTCACACCAGAGCGCTTTACCAAAGAGAAATGGGGAATTAGCACTTACGGCCACAATGGGTGCTGACAGGATAATTGCCGCATTGTAATAACGTACAGATTGAGAAAAAGGCATTTGTAAATGCAGCTGAAAAGAGGTCGCAACGGATTCCAGCATGACATCCTGATGAATACTTTTTAATGTTTCTCTACCTTGAATATCCAGCTCAATTGGTCGCCCTTTACGACTGCGCAGCACTTGTTCATTTAAAGCAGCATAACGTGTCATGGGAGACATATTTCTTAGTTTAAGATGTTCTTCCTGCAGGCTCGGCAAACAGCCAATCATCAGTAGCTTACAATTTAATTCTTCAGCAACAATACTGCAGGCTAACCAGAGACGCTCAAATTCTTTTTCTAAATTCTGTAGTGCTTTACCGGTTAATTTAAAAACAAGACTATTCAGCTCCAGATTGAATTGTGCCAGTTCAAGGCTGATTTGTTTCTCTATGGGGGTATTTTTTAAGCGTTGTAAAAAGACATCATTAAGACAGGCAGGTTCTCCCTTATGATCCATCAGACAGATTTCGAGTTCAAAACCAATAGTCGGCAGAGATTGTTGACTATAGTTCTCTTTCTGCTCATGGCTTTTTTTTTCAAACCAGTTTTTCATCAGGGCTAATTCGGCATCAAGTTTATTACGATAGCGATCAAAGTCACTTTTTTTAAAATGGCGATGAGTGATCTCTTGTCCCATATTGATACTCTTGTCAGCTTGGAAGAATGATTATAGTGCTGATTGCTTTTTTAAGTATAGCTGAAATTATGTCTATTAATTAAATGAAATGCGACTTTGAGGAATAAAAATAGATTCTAAAGTGATAAGTCTTATTTTTTAAAACGACGGTTTAATTCTTCCAGTCGTTCGGGGGTGCCAATATCCCACCAATTACCCTGATAAATTTCTCCTGAAACTTGTTGTGTTGCCATCGCCGTGCGTAACATAGGAGCCAGCGCCTGTTTACCAGCCTCTATTGAGTGGAAAAAATCCGGGTGATAGCAGGCAATACCACTAAAAGTATAGCGCTTTGCTGGTGGTGCTTTGGGTTGATCCGAGACAATAGAATCACTGCAATAAAAATCACCATTGACATTGTGATCAGGATTAATGATCAGAACCAGATGTGCCATGATGTCATTGCTTGAGCTGGAAGTTAGTAAGCATTCACTTGAGCTAATTAATTGTGCAAAGGGATAGTCACTGAACACATCACCATTAACAACAATAAAAGGCTCATTATCAAATAAATGTAAGGCATGTTTAATACCCCCAGTCGTTTCCAGTGCCTGTTGTTCATGACTGTATTGAATGTTCGCATCATAGCGTGAACCATCACCCAATTGTGCTTCAATTTTTTCACCCAGCCAGGCATGATTAATAACCAGTTCAGTAATTCCTGCTTTGACCAGTGCTTCAATGTGGTATTCAATCAGGCTTTTATCGGCAATCTGCAATAATGGTTTGGGGACTGTATCGGTAAGAGGACGCATTCGTTCGCCACGCCCTGCGGCCAGAATCATGGCTTTCATTATTGGCTTTCCAGACTTTTTTCATTATCTAAGCGAGTCAGCAATTGTATTAATGCATCAAACTCAGGGTAGCGGGCACCGACTTTAAAAAGATAATCCAGAGTTTGCGGTATATCATTAAGATAATTCTTTTTTCCATCACGATAATTAAGACGACAAAAAATACCCACTACCTTTAACTGTCGTTGAATACCCATCCAGTCAAACCAGCGGATAAACTGCGCTTTATTATCCTCCACCAGTAATTCTTCTCTAAGCAGCATCTGTCGATATTGCTCTACCCATTCATACACTTTGTCATCTGGCCAGGCGATATAACTATCTCTTAGCAAAGACACCAGATCATAGGTGATCGGCCCGATGACAGCATCTTGAAAATCAATAACTCCGGGATTATGTTCTGCATAAAACATGAGGTTACGTGAATGATAGTCCCTATGCACAAACACCTGCGGCTGCTCATGAGCTGACTCAATCAAACGATTCATAGCCTGATCCAAAACAGCCTGTTCGGCATCATTTATTTTCTGCTGACAATGCTCTTTGATATACCAGTCCGGTAACAGATCCATTTCTGCTTTTAACAGGCCGGCATCATAATCCGCTAATTTAATCGTTTGTTTTTGTATAAACTGAGACATTCCCCGCTGCATGACGACTAAAGCACTCATGGCATCAGCATAAAGTTTATCCGCTTGCTCGCTGCCTGATTCAGAATTCAACTTTGAATTCAACAATGACAAATAAGCCGTATTGCCTAAATCAGACATCATAATAAAACCAGAAGCTTCATTTGCAGCGTAGATATGAGGCACATGAATCCCTGTTGCTTCCAGACGGGAAGCGAGTTCAATAAAAGGGGCTATAGTTTCTTTTTCTGGTGGTGCATCCATAACAATAAAGGGCTGGCCTGCAGTTTGCGCAGCAACTGTATTATTAAAAACAACACGAAAATAACGTCTGAAGCTGGCATCGTTGGATGCAGGCTCAAAACTATGGATATCAGCCTGAAGCTCTGCTTCCAGCCAATGTTTAATTTGTTCGATACGTTGCGGCATAAACCTTATATTTGACCCACTGAAATTAATCCTGAAATTTCAGTGACTGTAAACTGTCCACTCTATGCTGTCAACTATCATAAAAGCATGAGAAACACATTTTTGTTGATCAGCACCTCTAAAAACAGGATTATTTCTATTTTATTAAAATACATAAGATAGCTTTATCTGCATCATATCCTCATCACTATACTTGTCACCATCTGCTTTACGCTGATCGGCAACTTCACTATAGCCGTCACTGTGCTTCAATTCTGCTGACAGGCTTGTATTGTCGGTAATACCGACAGAAATGCTGGCTAACCAGGCTTTTTCAAAGAAATCTGTTGTTGCAGTATCAAAGTACATGTCTTTGCTTTGCTGATACCCCAGAGCAATTGTGGTGTCTTTTTCTAATAGTTGAAAATTATAGGCTCCTTCTATATTCCATGCACCGGGTTTGAGTTTTTTATCATTAATGGTTGTCAGCTCAGCCATTTTAAAATCATCTAAAGCAGTTACATATTCACCAATAAGACTAAACTGACTATAACTTGCAATGGCGTACACACTTAAACCACCGACATAGTCTTTAATACAACCATCACCCGCACACAAACCATTATCAGCTACAATGTCCTGCAACGTATCAGAGGCGGCAATATTATTGACATAGGCAACTCCGATATCTAAAGCAAGGTCATTATTTTCCATCATATAACCTAGATTCAGACCATAGTTATCAATGGTGTTATTGTGAGCTGCATTATAGTCACTTTTGGCTTTCTCTGTATCACCAGTAAAGATATAAGCCGCCCCATAAAAACCATTGTCTGCAGCAATGCCAAGCTGCAGCGCATCTTCACGAGTCTCACCCAATGTGAGTGTGACCGGATCAGAATTCATATTAGAGGAAAAATTACCAAAGGGCACATACATACGTCCAACAGCAGCATAAAACGGGCTTACACCCGCATTGGCAAAAGAAATAAAAGCTTCATCAATATTCAGATTATCATCATCACCATCTTCGTATAATAATAATATATGAGCACTGGTCCAGTCACCTGCAGAGGCATCAATAGCCAATTCAAGTGTATCCAGAACCAGATCACCGGCTGTTTCACCAGACCAGCCATCACTAGTGGTATTATTCGCAATGACATCGACCACACCGCTGATACTGATAGACTTTGCAACTGTATGAGCCGCATCGCTTAGTTCTTTATCTTTTACTCTTTCAGCCTGTTGGTGTGTTATTGCCTGAGCGGCCTGTAGTTTTTTTAATACTGTTTCCTGTGTATCCAGTTTTGCCTGCATTACTTGCATATACTGCTGCATGGCTTTTAACTGTGCCTTAAGCTCTGTCAGATCGTCCGCAGACGCAGTTTGTAACATCATAAGCGCATATAAAAGTGCGCAAACAGTTAGTTTGAATTTCATTACGCATCCCATTTTTTAAATTCTTAAAAAAGAGGAACATATTAATGATAATCATTCTCATTTGCAAGTTTTTTAAACAATTACTATTTAGTTAATTTTTAAGACTGGTCATTATACGCTCAAAGATTTCACGTACTTCATCAGCCATATCTGCCATCTCTGGTTTATCAACAACTGTAAACATAGCCGCCGGATCGACAATAGCAATGGTCGTTGTACCATCATCTTCTTCACGAATTACGACATTACAGGGTAATAATAAACCCAGATCAGGCTCTGCCTGTAATGCTTTATCAGCCAATACCGGATTACAGGCACCTAAGATTTTATAGGGCTTTCTATCCACATTAATTTTTTTCTTCAGCACTGCCTGAACATCAATCTCAGTCAATACACCAAAGCCTTCTGCTTTGAGTGCCGCAATGGCTCGTTGTTCTGCTTCTGCCATACCACAATCAACACTGACATGAATACCGTACATTATTTTTCTCCTGTTTATCATTAAATTAGCCAATTTTTAACAACAGTTTAGCAATAAAAATAACTTTGCGCCTCTGTCACTATTCACTTTATAGTAGGCTATAATAAGCACTTAAATTATTGCGTGAAAATTCAACCATAGATAGTAAAATTAATGATAAATTTCTGGGAACAAAAAACACTCAATGAATTGACTCGTAGTGAGTGGGAACAGCTTTGCGATGGTTGTGCAAAATGCTGTCTGCATAAGATTGAAGATGAAGATACAGGTATTATTTATAGTACCAATGTGGTTTGCCAGTATCTCGATATCGAACATTGTCAATGTAATAATTATGCCGAACGCAGTGTGCTGGTACCTGAATGTGTAACACTGGATATGAATAATCTGGAGCAGGTTTATTTTATGCCCGCTACTTGTAGCTATCGTCTGTTAGCAGAAGGCAAACCATTACCCCCATGGCATCCACTGCTCACTCATAATAAAGATTCTGTCCATGAATCAGGTAATTCGGTGCGTGGTAAGGTGATTTCTGAACTGGATACCGATGATCTTATGCATCATTTAACAGGCGAATGGGAATAGTTAGCCTTAAGCAAGTACTAAAGATGTTTATATTCTCTTTTATTTTTCAATCCTTCTTTTGATTGCTCTAAACTTTATCACCCGGCCATGATAAAGTAAAAATATCGCGGGGATAATCAACAAGGTCAGCAGCATGGCGCTGATCATCCCGTCTACTAATCAATTCAGTCATTGATAGTTCATTATAAAAGCTGAGTCATTCATTTTTATAATAACTTCCAGCAACTAATAACGTTACACTTATAATAAAGAAGACGGACCATTTCCACATAATTTTTTCAACTTAGTTTTCTGTATTCCACCCCAAATTGTCTAGACAATTTTTTCAAAAATCTTATTTCTTTTATTAAGCAGCTTTTTTCATTTCTGCCTGTTCTTCCATA
>JAHXIM010000040.1 GCA_025655635.1 gamma proteobacterium symbiont of Lucinoma myriamae
ATTTGATCAGGAACAATAAAATTACAATTAATGTTGTACGATAATCTATCGATTCATGATGATTATCTTTTTTCAGGATCGACTACTTAACAGAAGATTACCAACAGGATCAACTTCACACACCCAGTTTGGTTCAAGCCATGTTGTTGATACACGTTCAACGATCAGTGCAGGCCCCTTAATTTTATGACTATAGGACAACGTTTCTCTTTGATAAATGGAGACTGCATCATCAATACCATAAAGAGTTCTTTGGCTAGTGACTACTGCTGGATTAGTGGCCAAAGGCAATTTAGGTAAGCTTAATACGACAGGAGAAGCTGATACTTTTACTCTGAGATTAACTAATTCTATAGCTTGATTATGTTGGTGCCCATAGCGTTTTTGATGTAAATCATGAAATGCCTGCACTGTTTTATCCAGCCCAGACCAGGGAACACTTAGTGTGTATGACTGACCTGAATAACGTAGATCGACGGAATAATAAATTTTAATCTCAGCTTTATCAATGCCTTCTGAACTTAATTCAGCTACCCCTCTGTCTGCTAATATTTTTAACTGTTCATTAAGCTGCTCTTCACCCGCCAATTCCAGCAACGTATTAATAGTGTGTGATAAGTCCCTGCTATGTGGTGCGACGACCATACCAAAAGCAGATAAGACACCGGCATGTATGGGAACCATTGCCTGAGACATTTGTAAGTTTTCAGCCAAAGCACAGACATGTAATGCCCCGGCGCCGCCAAAAGGAACCAATACCAGAGTTTTAGGATCAATACCCCGTTGTATGGACATGACTCGTAATGCCCGGGTCATGTGCTCATTAGCAACCTGAATAATACCTGATGCCGTTTCTTCGATAGCTTTATCAGCAGATGATAGTGATAATTGTGTTGCCAGCGTTTCAATAGCACATCGGGATGCGTCTTCATCCAGCTGCATAGAACCACCTAAAAAAGCATCGCCTGACAAACGGCCCAAAATGAGATTGGCATCAGTCACCGTGGCCTGCTGTCCTCCCTGAGCATAACAGGCTGGTCCCGGACTCGCACCTGCTGATTCCGGGCCAACCTGTAATATACCGCCTTCATCAACCCATGCAATAGAACCACCTCCCGCACCAATGGTATGCATATCTACCATGGAAATAGCAACGGGATAATCACCAATATGGCCTTCACTGGTCAGTTGCAGTTCACCTTCAATCACAGCAACATCGGTTGACGTCCCTCCCATATCAAAGGTGAGTACACTCTCATTATGAAAAGGGTTATTATGAGAAGAGTCAGTAGACTGATCAGCTGCGGCAATGGTACCGCCAGAGCTTTGCATAACAGAGAGCTGAGCAGGTTGAACGCCTGTTGCCAGGCGCTTTAAATAACCTTGAACCAGAGGACCAACCCAGGCATTTAACCAGGTTGCAATACCTCTTTCATATTCTTTATATTCGGGTAATACTTCTGAGGAGCGGGATATAAATAACTCAGGAAAGGCTTGTTTCAGACTTTGTTCAATACGACATTCATCCTCATCATTCAAAAAGGAAAATAATAGATTAATAGCAACCGACTGAGGCTGATGGTGTCTGATAAAGTCATTTAAGTGGTGTAATTCATCATTAGATAATGACTGGCGATTATTACCATCAGCATCCACTCGACTGGTCACTTCATAACATGGGTACAGGCGGTGTTTCTGGTTCAGGTGTTAGATTATACAGCTCTTTACGTGCCTGACGGCCGATGGTCAGAATATCTGACAGACCTTTATTACTAATATAAGCCGTCTTAACACCTTTTTTTTCTAACACCGCATTGGTTGCCACGGTGGAACCATGTACTATGGATAAATTATCCAGTTGTGTTTCCAGACCGAGTTCTTTGATCCCCTGTAAAATATAGCCTGTTCTGGAGCATGAGGTGTGGATAAGACTTTATGAATGGTCAGATTTCCCTGTTCATAATAGACAAAATCCGTAAATGTACCCCCGGTATCAACACCAAGCACACGTAATTGTTCAGATGAATGATGAGCAGACTTTATCTTCGGCACTGTAAAAACTCATTATTTATAATTTGTCGCCGACCATTCAGACAGGATAAAGCTGTGTATGATGTCAATTTTACCCCTGCTTAATACGGCTTTAAAGAGGTGTATACTAACATACAAGCATGCTACAATTTAATGCTTAAAAAACAAATAAATGATAGCTGAAAACATGGACAGTGAAGTTTTAATTGAAGTAAACCAGCTTTCACGCCACTATCGTACCAGTAAGCGTGGAAGTAAGCATGATAACAAGCATAGCGGCTCTCGTGATGGTTATGCTATTGCCGTTGATAATATCAGCTTTACCCTGCAGCGTGGTGAGGTACTTGGCTTTCTGGGACCTAATGGCGCAGGCAAGTCCACTACCATGCAGATGCTCACTGGTAATCTGGCGCCTACTCATGGCAGCATTAAGATTGCCGGTATGGATTTAATGGACAATCCCATTGAAGCTAAAGCAAAGATCGGCTATCTGCCTGATACCCCGCCGCTGTACAAAGAGCTCAGCGTCGATGAATATCTTATCTATTGTGCGCAATTAAATCGCATTAGCAAAGGCGCAATAAAATCAGCAGTTAATATGGCCAAAGAACGTTGCGGCCTGACGGAGCATGGCAGACGTGTTATCAATAATCTCTCCAAAGGATATCAGCAGCGTGTAGGTATTGCTCAGGCAATTATTCATTCACCGGATATTGTTATTTTAGATGAGCCCACTGTGGGTCTTGATCCCATTCAAATGATTGAAATTCGTAAACTGATTAAAGAGCTGGGAGAGTCCCATAGCGTCATGATTTCAAGCCACATTTTACCTGAGATTCAAACCATTTGTAATAATGTACAGATCATTAATCAGGGGAAACTGGTCTTAAATGCTTCGATTGAACAACTGACTCAGCACATGCAGACTCAAAATCTGCATATCAGCTGTACTCAGCTGATTGATATTCACAAAATGACTGTTTTAGAAGGCATTAGTGAAGTAAAACAAGACAATAATCATTTTATTCTGACCTGCACTCTGCCTGCTGCTGAAGAGCATGATGAAGAACATGAGAGAGAGGCTGCAATGATAAAAACAGCCCGGCAAGTCATTGAACTGGCCAACCAGCAGCAATGGGGCTTATATGAAATTTTTTCAGAAAAACAATCACTTGAAAGTGTTTTTATGTCTTTAACAACAAGCGATCTATTATTAAAACAGGGGCTGAACATTGATTAGGCTCATTGCATTACGTGAATTAAAAAATTTATTCTTATCACCATTGGCCTGGGCCATACTGGCAGTGACCCAGATTATTTTGTGCTATCAATTTCTCAGTCAATTAGAAACCTATATGCAGGTGCAGGAAAAATTATCCGTTCTGGAAAAATCACCCGGTATCACTGATCTGGTCATTGCTCCCTTATTAGGAGGTGCAGCTATTGTTTTATTAATTATTGTGCCGCTGCTGACCATGCGTTTAATCAGTGAAGAGCAAAAAAATCAGACATTAAGTTTACTCTTTAGCGCGCCTGTTTCTATGACAGAAATCATCTTAGGTAAATATCTGGGTATTTTAGGATTTTTACTTATTCTGATTGCCATGATAGCACTCATGCCATTATCTCTGATATTAGGCACTGCCATTGATTTAGGACAGCTATTTTCAGCACTATTGGGGCTGACCTTGGTGTTAGCTTCTTTCGCTGCTGCCGGGCTCTACATGTCCACCCTGACCAAACAACCTGCCATTGCTGCCATCAGCAGTTTTGGCCTGTTATTATTTTTATGGATCATCAACTGGGCAGGAAGCAGTGTTGAAGCCGAACTGGCCACTAATCAAAATGGCGAAAATGTCTTAACATGGTTTTCCTTATTAAATCATTTTGAGCCCATGCTTAAAGGTGTTTTTTCCAGTGCAGATATTGCTTACTATCTCTTGTTTATCTGCCTTTTTCTGGTTTTTGCTATCCGCCGTCTGGAGCGTTTACGCTTACCACACTGATGCTCAGCCCTTTGAAAAACTAACAACTTAAATAATCATTATGGATATTAGTCATACTTCAACACGACATTTAAAACAACAAAAAATTCTGTTCAGCATTTTATTTTTATGCCTGATCGGTTTATTGGCGTTTTTAAGTAATCGTTATATTTATTTAGCTGACTGGACGGTTAATAATCAAAACTCTTTAAACGAAGTCAGTCTGAAGTTATTAGAGACACTTGATGCCCCTGTGGAAATTGCCTCTTACACCAGTAATAATCAAATTAAACAATCAGTACGGGAGTTGCTTAAGCGCTATCAACGAATTAAGCCCGATATCATACTAACGTTTATTGATCCCAATTCTGATCCCGAAAAAATTCGCAGCCTGAATATTGCTGTTGATGGCGAAATGGTGATCAGTTATGAAGGACGACAGGAAAATTTAGCGCGTCTCTCAGAGCAAGACCTCAGTAATACACTACATCGACTGATTCGTGCCAAAGAACGCAAAATATTCTTTACTCAGGGACATGGTGAACGCAGTCCTGAAGGTCAGGCAAATTTTGATCTCAACAGCTTCAGCAGTCATCTGATAAAGCAGGGGTTTTTGGTTAATACACTCAATCTTGCCAGAGAAAAAAGCATTCCTGATGATATCTCTATATTAGTCATTGCCGGGCCACAATCTGCATTTCTTCCCGGAGAGGTTCAACTACTTATTGATTATATCAACACAGGCGGTAATTTATTATGGTTGGGTGAGCCATTAAAAGTCACGAGTAATCAACCCATGCATGGACTGCTGCCTCTGGCAGAACATCTGGGCATTGAGTTTCTTGACGGGGTGGTGGTCGATCCGACTACCCAGCAATATGAGATCACTCGCCCTGATTATGCCATTGTGACAGAATACCCTCAACATGCCATTAATGATGATTTTTCCAGCGTTACTCTTTTTCCACAGGCAGCAGGTATTGAGCGCTTACCCAGCTTTTTAGAAAAAGACAAAGAAGAAAGCACCAGCAAGAATAACAACAACAAGAATGCCGATCAGTCTTTAAGTCAGGAATTTAAGATGACCGCCTTCTTAACAACAATAGAGCAAAGCTGGATTGAAACGTCACCACTCAAAGAAAGTGTTCATTTTAGTGATCTGCTGGATATCGTCGGCCCCATCACCATTGGCATGGTGTTAAATCGACCTGTCACACCTGCTGATTCAGCAGCTAAGACAATAACAAAAGAGCAGCGTATTGTTATATTAGGTGACGGTGATTTCTTATCAAATACCTTTTTAGGGAATGCCGGTAATTTGAATATGGGCATGAACATTGTTAACTGGCTAAGCCATGATGAACAATTTATCAGCATCCCTACTCGTATTAAGGATGATATTATATTGGATATTTCACCCGCTAAACTCTCATTATTAGGTGCTTTCTTTCTATTTGTCCTGCCGGGATTACTAGCCTTAAGCGGCAGTATCATCTGGCTCAAAAGGCGTAACCGTTAATGTCCCGTGAAGCCAAAAGCAATTTTGTTCTATTTATTATCGTCATTTGTCTGGCACTTATCGCCTGGTATCAGCCGGGCTTAAAAAAAATAGAACTTCACTATCTAACCCCATTAACAGCAAATGAAATCCATACCATTGTCATTGAACGGGAAACACTTGGCTCAATTAAACTCAGCAAACAGAATAACAACTGGTTTCTGCAAGAACCTTATCAACTGCCAGCCAATATACAACGTATCAATACCATTACAGCCTTAGCAGACAAACGCAGCTACACACAGTTTGAAGTAAACGATAGCGATCTTTCTCGCTATCAACTGGATAAACCAGCCGTTTCAGTTTGGCTTAATCATCATCAATTTGTACTGGGTAAAACTGATCCTATAAAGAAACAACGCTATGCCATGAATTTGGATGACAACCAGACAACAGGAAAGAATACAGTCCATTTAATTAACGGCGTGATTTTTTATCAATTACGGTCAGCTGTAGATTCTTTTATTTCTCCTGCCCTTTTACCGCCACAAGCCGCCATTTAAAGCATTAGCTGGTTAGATAAAACCTTAACCATAGAAAAAGGGGCCTGGCACTTAACACCCGAAGCACCGGATGTCAGCTCTGATAGTATTGCCCAGCTTATTCAGTTCTGGAAACAGGCACAGGCATCAAAAGTTAAAAGCAATGTATCTCTGAGTATAGATAATGAGACACTAAGCCAAAGCCAGAGCATTATCATTACTCTTGCCCTGCCGGTTAATGAAAATGAAACTAAAATAGAAAAAATTCACTATTTGATTATTCAGGATAATGCTCAAATAAAATTACTACGTACAGACAAACAAATTGCTTATTGGATAAGCCCCCGAATGTTAAAATTTCTAACTGAATTTATTCCCATACAAAGCAATACAAACCAGTAAATAGTGAATAAATCCCCCACTTTCGATAAAAAACGTGAATGAATTAGTATTTTCAAGATGTTAAGCTTGCTTTAGAGAAATGACATGACTATTATGATTGTATATGTAATAAGATTAATTTAGCTAGAAGCATTTAAGCAAACACCATAAGTAAAAAGACAGTGGGAAAAAAAATGAAAACACTATTGAACACCATGCTATTCGCTCTCCTGATTTCTATGACATCAGTGAGTTTTGCTGAATACGATTACTACGAAGATGAAGGAACAACTGATGGAGAAGTAATAGTCGATCTGCTTTTAGTTCGCCCATTAGGTATTGTTGGCAGTGTAGCCGGCCTTGCAGTTCAAGGTGTTGGTTTACTCTTCAGTGTTCCTGGAGAAAACTTTGATGAAACAGGTGAAATATTGGTTAAAGCACCTTTAAACTACACCTTTAATCGACCTTTAGGACATTTTGAGCACAACGAATAAAACAGTCTCGCGCGACTATACTCACCTCTTTGCCCTTATATGCCTGAACTCCCCGAAGTTGAAACCACACTCCGGGGTATTTCTGCACATGTTTTAAATACGCCTATCACCCGGATCACCATCAGAAACCCCAAACTACGCTGGCCTGTTCCTGATGAACTTGCTTCATTATTGCAACAACAAATCACAAAAATTACCCGTCGTGCTAAATATTTACTTTTATCAACTGACAAGGGTACCATTATTATTCACCTTGGCATGTCCGGCAGCCTGAGAATTGTAGATTCAGGTACAACATATGACAAACATGATCATGTTGAGTTTTGTTTTGCCAACGGCAATGCATTACGGCTAAAAGATCCACGCAGATTTGGGGCTGTATTATGGACTAATGAGTCCATTGATGAACATCCCTTATTAAGTCATTTAGGTCCTGAACCCTTGTCTGATGAATTTAATTCTGAGTTATTGTTTGCATTATCCAGAAACAAGACAGTGGCAATTAAACAATTTATTATGAATAGTAAAATTGTTGTTGGTATTGGTAATATTTATGCCAATGAAGCACTTTTCGCCAGTGGTATAAACCCCAAGCGCGCAGTCGGCAAAATCAGCAAAAAGCGTTATGAACAATTATGTATTGAGATCAAACGAATACTTGAGAAAGCCATTTCACAGGGTGGCACAACGTTAAAAGATTTTGTTGGCGGTACAGGTAAGCCGGGATATTTCAAACAGGAATTATTGGTTTATGGTCGAAAAGGGCTGCCCTGCATGCAATGTAAGAGCCCGCTTAAAGAAATCCGGCAGGGCAATCGCAGTACAGTTTATTGCACTCACTGCCAAACCTGAACTTATCATTCAGTGAAAGTCCTGTTGCGACTTGAATCCGCGTAACTATTCAGCATATGGTTTACAAAAAACTAAATTCATTTATGTAATTGATGATTTCTTCATAGCATCAAGGTATTTTGCTTCCATATTAGAATATTCAGCTTCCAGTTTAGAATATTTGTCTTCTAATTCTTTGATTTTATTGCTTTGTTCCAAGTTGCCATCTTCCAGCCAGGTAATACAACTCATTAGCTCCTTGCTCTCCTGGGCAAAGCGGGCAATCATTTTTTCTTTTGCCTCCACTTCTTGTTTAAGCTCAAGTGAGGCAGTTTCATTATCAGTGCCTCCCTGTTCTTTTAATTGATTTTTCAAGTTTGAAATTTCAGATGTCAGAGTCTGAATTTCCATATCCATAGTTTCAATACACATTTCAGCATCTTTTAAGTTACGAGAAATGGTTTCAATACCTGCACTGAGTGCTTCTTGAGTAGTCTCTCCTTCCGCATCACCGGTTAAACGATTTTGCAATGCCCAGATATCTTCAAATTGCTGTGCAATCTGGCCTTTGAGTCGTTTAATCTCATCCTTACGTTCATTAATAAGCGCTTCGCTATAATCCATTTTATTGGCAACACTCTTATGGTGCTGCTCTTTATCCATGCCAATCATCTGGCCCATTTCAAGATAAAGCACTTTATTTTTCTCAATAATTGACTGAATCGCATCATAGTTCTCACTACCATCAGATAACTCTGATATTGTCTGATTTAAGTTTTCAATTTCTACCACATTTTTGCTTAATTTACTCTGTAGATCAAAATACAATTGTTTGAATTTTTCCAGGTTGTCAACACGTTTATTGGCATTTTCAAGCTGTTTTTCAAGATTATCATCTGTAGCAGCAGATGTTTCTGATAACTCCTGTTGTGACAAGATGGGTTCCAGATAATTATTAAATAGCGGCGTTAATTCATTTTTGATTTTTTCCCAGGTGACATCAGGTTCGTTGCTGTTTTCCAAAGCACTTAATTCAGCAATCATGGTCTGAAAACCAGCAACGAACACAAATTTATCGACAGATGGTCGGTCATCAACTGCCTCTTCTTCATTTGAAGGTGCTATATCATTACCATATTGGGCCTGATATTGTTCACGAACATACTCAATTAAAGCATTCAATAGTGCAAGCACTCTTTCCTGATTTTGTTTATCCTCACTTTCCTGTAGTTTTTTCTTTAACTTCTTAATAACCTCTTTTAAATAATCACTATATTCCTTAAGCTTTTTTCGATCTTTAAGAATTACAACAATCACAGCAATTAACACTCCGATTAATACTGCAGCGATTTCACCTATAAGAGTCCAGTAGACAGAAGATATTTCCATTATTTTAATTTCACTAAATTTTATTTTTTTTATTAGATTGATTTATAAAATATATCGACATTTCAGATGATTACTTTAAAAATTCATTTATTTAAGTAAGAATAGGTGAGTATCATAATGTATTCAAGTTACAACGACTGACATTATTGGTCCTTTATTTTCGGGCTTTTTTTGTATATGATTTCTTCTCTATTTGTCTCTGGAATCAATAAGCATGTTTGAAGAAGTAAAAGATTATTATGGTAAAGTATTACAATCCTCTGGTGATTTAAAAACAGATGCCTGCTGCACTGATACGGATATGCCGGACCATATCAAACAGGCTATGAGTAAAATCCATAGCGAAGTCGCTTCTCGTTATTATGGTTGTGGTCTGGTGCGCCCTCAACAACTGGAAGGCATGCGTATTCTTGATTTAGGTAGTGGTTCTGGTCGAGACTGTTATGTTCTTTCTCAGCTTGTCGGTGAAAACGGCTTTGTGTTAGGCATTGATATGACCGATGAGCAATTGGCTGTTGCCAATAAGTACATTGACTATCATACCGAAGCATTTGGCTACAAAAAACCAAATATTGAGTTTAAAAAAGGCTATATCGAAAAGCTGGATGAACTGGAACTTGAAGATAACAGCTTTGATATTATTGTCTCTAACTGCGTCATCAATTTATCCCCCGATAAAGAATCCGTTTTACGAGAAGCCTATCGCGTACTTAAACCCGGCGGTGAGTTATATTTTTCTGATGTGTATAGCGAGCGCCGAGTGCCGCAACATCTGGTAAAAGATCCCGTTTTATATGGCGAATGCTTAAGTGGTGCCCTGTATTGGAATGATTTTATCACTCTGGCAAAAAAATGTGGTTTTCTTGATCCCAGACTGGTCGAGGATCGACCATTAGCCATTGATAATCCACAAATCGAAAAACTCATTGGTCATATTGATTTTTATTCGGCGACCTATCGTCTATTCAAGCTAGAAGGCCTGGAAAGTGCCTGTGAAGATTATGGCCAGAGTGTACTTTATAAGGGTACTATTGCTCACCACGAAGAATTATTTAGCCTCGATAAACATCACGATATTGAAAAAGGCCGATATTTTCCCGTTTGTGGTAACACCTGGAGAATGTTACAGGAAACCCGCTTTAACGAGCATTTTGAGTTTTACGGTAACATGAACAAGCATTTTGGCATTTTTGCAGACTGCGGAACAGCATTACCCTTTGATAAAATCGGTCAAAATAATGATAATAATGGCAGTGGCGGTTGTTGCTAGTAGGTATTTTTTAAAAATTAAGCTATTATTAGTCATTAGGTATCACTCACAGGGTATATAAGTATTTTATGCTAAAACGTTTCCTTTCAATAAAATGTAATGCCTGCGGTAAAACCGATACAGGTCGTTCCAGAGAGCATAATGAAGATAATATACGCCTGAATAAGGATAATACTCTCTTTATATTAGCCGATGGAATGGGCGGCCATCAGGCAGGTGAAGTTGCCAGTAAAATGGCAACTGATATAGTTGAACATGCTCTGATCAATCATTCTGATGCACAGGCAAAACAAAATGATGTTAAGTTTTCTGAATTATCAACAGTCACATCAGCCATTGAAAATACAAATCTTAAACTCTGCCAGGAAAATGATGCCCGGGGACTGACCGATGGTAAAGGCATGGGCACCACGATTGTCGGCTGCTGGTATTTACCTGATAAAAAAATGTCAGTGATATTTCATGTGGGTGATAGTCGTGCATATAGTTACTACAAGCAAGAACTCACTCAGCTCACCACCGATCATTCTTTATTACAATTGTGGAAAGACAAGTGCTTTGAAGGTGATAAACCCTCAGCCAATGTATCAACAAAAGCATTGGGCCCCTATCCAGAAGTGGCACCTGATGTCTCACTCTACCCAGCAAGGAAAGGTGAAAAACTTTTACTTTGTGTACGCCCGTCATGGGCATAAACTAATGGGGTGTAAGTCCCCTGTAGGAGGATCACCGCTATGTAAATTGTATCCAACCATTT
>JAHXIM010000103.1 GCA_025655635.1 gamma proteobacterium symbiont of Lucinoma myriamae
CCTTAAAGGAGTTATTGGCGATGAAATTAATGTGCTTATGGCAGCTACTGCATGGAACTTAAAGCAATGGCTCATTGCTTTTTTGTCCCTGTTATTTGTGCTGTATTATCGCTTGTTTTTGATTCAAACTGATATCATATTATTGTAATGACAGATAACAATTTGATCAGGAACAATTAAATTACAATTAATGTTGTACGATAATCTATCAATTCATGATGATTATCTTTTTTCAGGGTCGACTAAATAATGTATTATCGATTGATTATACCAGGACAGAAAAAGTCATTCTGGCAACGGGCACTGTTACGAACTATTCTGCTGTTTCTGCTTCTTACTGGCTATTTGTGGTTAGCCGAATATCTTGGCAGTTTTATTGTCAATTATACTCAGCAGCTCTGGCTTGAGGGGCTATTGGCTCTCTATATGTATGCTCTTGGTTACCTCGTATTGCGTCCATCGCGCTTGCGCAGTTACCTTGCAGTGGTTCCACTTCTGCTGTTCTATCTAATCAGTGATATTTTCTATCTCG
Source organism: gamma proteobacterium symbiont of Lucinoma myriamae (assembly GCA_025655635.1). Taxonomy (GTDB): domain Bacteria; phylum Pseudomonadota; class Gammaproteobacteria; order GRL18; family GRL18; genus GRL18. The sequence continues at coordinate 533 of JAHXIM010000103.1, forward strand.
CTTTTGGCAAAGTATTCAGACTGGTTAATCTAAATGAACTACCGGAGCTGTTTGATATACTGCCGTTAAGTTACAGTTTACCACTAGCCATTCTATTGCTGTTGCCTATTGCTCTTTTATCAATGCATATCATGTGGTGGCCGCATCGTCATGCCTTGCTTGCAGCCGCACCACTACTACTTGTTATTCTGTTAATTCTCTACAGCACCCCGAGCGGCATTGTGCAGATGATAACTGGTGCAGGCAGTGTGCCGGTGAAGTACTCTGAGGCAAAAAGTGTTGAGAATAATGGACGTCTGACCACGATGCTCTATCGCGTAGCGCTGAGGCTGAAAGCTCTTGATGATCTTGCTCCATATCGTAACCGTACTAAATATGAGCAGTATATCAACACGCAACTACAAACATTACTGCCACTGCCTGATAAACGAAATGTTCACATTATAGTGCTGGAAAGTTTTCTTGCCCCGCGTTTGTTCAGCAAGCTTGGCTTTTCCACATCGCCTGTGCACCCATCTTTTGAGACGCTATTCGGTAAACACTTGGGTCTTTCTTTATCACCAGTATTTGGTGGAGCTACTGCGCAAGCCGAGTTTGAGGTTCTCTGCGGTGTGCCAGCACTAGAACATCTCTCCAGTGTTGAATTTAACGTCTTTAGTGGTTCTGCAGCTCTCTGTCTGCCGGGACAGCTGGAAAAACTGGGTTACCACAGTAGCGCCAGTAATACATATAAGCCCGATTTTTTTAATGCAAAATCAGCTTATCGGGGTGCAGGATTTAGTGCAATCTATTTTCCAAAAGAGTTTTCCCCTGCAGTGGAGAGTTATCTGGAGTTTGGCGAGCCAGGTGTGGAAGAATATATTTTTGATAAAGAACTGTTTGATCAAAACCTGGGGCATGTAGAGAAACATCTGCGGGAACACCCTGAAAAAACGTTATTTAATTATCTGCTTACTATCTATGGCCATTTGCCCCATATCCTTGATTTGCATAAGCGTCCAGAAATCATCAATCTACGTACTAGCTACCCGGATGACCATCTGAGCCGAGCCACCAACCAGTTCTACTATCGTACCGAGGCCATTGCCGATTATGTAAATAGTTTGACCAGTCTGGATCCTGAAAGTCTTATTATTCTCATCTCTGATCATGTACCACCATTACGCAATGGGCCTAACACCTACAAAGCTCTTGCTTATCTTGATGGTATTGAGAATGCTTATTACTACAACCGCATTGCTGTCATTGATAGAGGTCAGCCTAAGATATGGCCATTGATCCACCACTATGACATACCAGCTCTGGTATTAAACTCTCTTAGTGAAGGGGGTTACTGCCAGGTACAGGGCTGTTCATTTACAGGCAGCGGTCACAGCAGCAGCGAAGAGGAAAAACTTAACGCCTATTTGAGACTAATGGCCAATGCTTCAGAATAAAAAAACATTTCGGCTGGTACACATGTATCCGCTATGATCATATTTTAAGCGAATCAACTTACGGTTTGTGCTCAATCTCCAAATCACAATCAATGGCCTGTAAGACTGTACTGTTACTCAGGATGGGGTTCTTTAAAGTACTTTGAAGTTTTTTGCATTGAGATTAAATTTATTCATGTTATCATTCACCTTTTTTTACACCAAAAATCTCAGCTTACTTACTTTTTTGGGGTATATTTTAGATTTTTAATTTTCACCAGTTTCCGCCAGAGTTTGCAATAAGTATTTTAAAGTCAATAAATTTTGTTTTCTAACAGCTTTAAAAAACTATAAAGTGGTGATAATGCGTACTTGCACTTAACTATTTTTTTGTAAGCTAGAGCAGCTTTTTATTTAATCACTATTTCTCTTGGAAAATTATGTCAGAAGAACAATCCATTACCTATACAGCACGGCCGGGTGGACAGTTAAAAGGTCAGATCCGTGTGCCGGGTGATAAATCCATTTCACATCGTTCAATTATGCTGGGATCGTTAAGTCAGGGCCGAATGACTATTAGTGGATTTTTACAGGGTGAAGATTCTCTGGCAACCTTAAAAGCATTCCGTGCCATGGGTGTTAATATTGACGGGCCTGATGATCAGGGTAAGGTCATTATCGAAGGGGTAGGGATGCATGGTCTTCGAGCACCGGATGAGCCGCTTGATTTGGGTAATTCAGGTACTTCTATGCGTTTACTAACCGGTTTATTATCCGCTCAGGGCTTTGATATTACCCTTGCAGGTGATCATTCATTATCTTCAAGACCCATGAAAAGGGTTACTGATCCTGTTATACAGATGGGTGCCGTTATTGAAACTAATATAGACGGCACTGCTCCCCTTAAGATACATAGTGATGAAAATACCCAATTAACAGCGATAAACTATACCTTGCCAATGGCCAGTGCTCAGGTTAAGTCCTGCATCTTATTGGCGGGATTATATGCTCAGGGCCAAACCTGTGTCACTGAACCTGCTCCGACACGAGATCATACAGAACGTATGCTGCAGGGTTTTGGTTATGCTTTAGATATTAAAAAAATTAATACACAAAGAAGTCAAATCTGCCTCCAGGGTGGTGGTCAGTTAACTGCCTGTGATATTGATGTGCCTTCAGATATCTCCTCTGCCGCTTTTTTTATGGTGGGTGCCAGTATTTCACAAGGTTCTGATATTACGCTTAAGCATGTGGAGATTAATCCCACTCGTATTGGTGTCATCAATATTTTAAAGCAGATGGGGGCAGATATCAGTTTGTCTAATGAAAAAGAAGTAGGTGGTGAACCTGTCGCTGATATTCGTATTCGTTATGCTCAGTTAAAAGGGATTCATATTCCTGAAGATCAGGTGCCATTGGCCATTGATGAATTTCCAGCGATTTCTATTGCGGCGGCTTGCGCCGAAGGTCAAACGGTTTTAACCGGGGCAGAAGAACTACGTGTTAAAGAAAGTGATCGTATTCAGGCCATGGTTGATGGTATGCAGATGCTTGGAATTGACTGTGAAGGTACCAAAGACGGCATGATCATTAATGGTGGTGAGTTTACATCAGGTATAGTTGATAGTCTTGGTGATCATCGTATTGCTATGTCATTTGCTATGGCGGCTTTAAAAGCTAAAGGTGCTATTACCATTAAAGATTGTGCCAATGTAAATACTTCATTTCCTGATTTTATCGGACTTGCACAATCCTGCGGCCTGCAGATTAATAGTAAGGTAGATGCGTAAATGCCTGATTTAATCCCGGTAATTACTTTAGATGGTCCCGGAGGTGTTGGCAAAGGGACTATTTCAGCTTTACTTGCTGAAAAACTGGACTGGCATTATTTAGATAGTGGTGCGCTTTATCGTCTTACGGCTCTGGCATGTGTAGAGAAAGATATTGCACTTGACGCTGAGCTTGAAGTTGCAGCGATTGCTGAAAATCTTGCTGTTAAATTTTTACCTCAAGGCGGTATTCTTCTCGAAGATAACGAAGTTGAGGTATTAATACGTACAGAATCTGCAGGCAATAATGCCTCTATAGTTGCCGCTCTGCCAATGGTTCGTGAGGCGTTCTTTAAACGCCAGAAAGCCTTTTTACAAATGCCGGGGCTTATTGCTGACGGGCGTGATATGGGTACGACTATTTTTCCGGATGCACCATTAAAAGTATTTTTAACTGCTACGGCTGATGAAAGAGCAAAAAGACGTTATAAGCAGTTGATAGAGAAAGGAAATAGTGTTAAAATCGCCGACCTTGTTAATGAGATAAGAGAACGGGATGAGCGGGATATGAATCGCAGTGCATCTCCTCTTAAAGCAGCACAAGATGCATACATTATAGACACCTCAGAGCTAAGTATTAATGAGGTCTTTGAAAAAGTGATGCAACGCTATAAAAATCTCAATCAATAACGATGTGATTTTTATAATACTTTTTTTTAAACCGTTTAAAACCTTTATTGAACATTATCTATAAAATAATGACCAAGGGTGATAAACATAACTTTAATTGTAAAAACAGACTGTTTTTACCATAACAGATGATTAACCTTTTATTTAAATACTTTATTTTATAAAAGAGTAGTCAAGGATATACCTCTAATGAGCGAAAGCTTTGCTGAATTATTTGAAGAAAGTCTAAAAAAGACTGAAATGAAACCCGGTTCACTGGTCACTGGCGTAATCGTCAGTATTGATAACGATTTTGTTGTTGTTAATGCCGGCCTGAAATCTGAGGGTGTTATTCCACTGGAACAATTTGCTACTGACGGTGAAGTTAAAGTCGGTGACGAAGTGGAAGTCTCTCTGGATACGATTGAAGATGGCTATGGTGAGACTCGTCTGTCTCGTGAAAAAGCGAAACGTGCTGCAGCATGGATTCGTCTTGATAAGTCATTTGATGCAGATGAAACTGTTACCGGTACTATTATTGATAAGGTTAAGGGCGGCTTCACCGTAGAACTTGGTGATATTCGTGCCTTCTTACCTGGCTCATTAGTTGATGTACGTCCAGTACGTGATACCACTTACCTTGAAGGTAAGGAATTAGAGTTTAAAGTCATTAAGCTTGACCAAAAACGTAATAACGTTGTAGTTTCCCGTCGTGCAGTTGTTGAAATTGAGAACTCAGCTGAACGTGAACAATTACTTGAAAATCTTGAAGAAGGCCAGACAGTCAAAGGTATCGTTAAGAACCTTACAGATTACGGTGCATTCATCGATCTGGGTGGTGTTGATGGTCTGTTACATATTACTGATATGGCATGGAAACGTGTTAAGCACCCAAGTGAAATCGTTGCTATTGGTGACGAGATTGACGTTAAAGTACTTAAGTTTGATCGTGAGCGTTCACGTGTATCTCTTGGTCTTAAGCAGACTGGCGATGATCCATGGACTCAAATCAAGGCACGTTATGCAGAAGGCACTTGTTTGAGTGGTAAAGTGACTAATCTGGCTGACTACGGTTGTTTCGTTGAGATCGAAGAAGGTGTTGAAGGTCTGGTTCACGTTTCTGAAATGGATTGGACTAACAAAAATGTTCATCCTTCAAAAGTATGTAATGTAGGTGATGAAGTTGAAGTAATGGTTCTGGATATCGATCCAGAGCGTCGTCGCATTTCATTGGGTATGAAGCAATGCTCTCAAAACCCATGGGAAGTATTCTCAGCGACTCATAACAAAGGTGACAAGGTTAGCGGTAAGATTAAATCTATCACTGATTTTGGTATCTTCATTGGTCTTGATGGTGGAATAGATGGTCTTATTCATCTTTCTGATATCTCATGGAACAGTGCTGGCGAAGAAGAAATTACTAACTTCAAGAAAGGTGATGAGCTAGAAGCTGTTGTTCTAGCCGTTGATCCTGAACGTGAGCGTATTTCTCTCGGTGTTAAGCAATTGGATCAAGATCCATTCTCATCTTATGTTGCTTCCAATCCTAAGGGCTCTATCGTTAACGGTACCGTTAAAGAAGTTGATGCTCGCGGTGCAGTGATTGAATTGACTGAAGGTGTTGAAGCTTATATCAGCGTTTCAGAACTTTCTCGCGAAAGAGTTGAAGATGCGTCAACACTCCTTAAAGTTGGTGATGCATTAGAAGCTAAGTTTATTGGTGTCGACCGTAAGAGTCGTGTCATTAACTTATCGGTTAAAGCGAAAGATGTTGCTGAAGAAGCAGAAGTCATGCAGGAATACACTGATGGTGGTTCTGCAACAACTTCTCTTGGTGATCTGTTAAAAGATCAGTTAAGCAAGAAGTAATAAAATCCAGGATCAAGTTAAAATTGGGATTTAAATCCCAATTTTAACTTTGGTTTTGATTTGTTTTATTGCTACTATGGTTATTTTATAATACTATTTTTTACCTGTTCCTCTCAATTTGGAACATGTTTGTTGGGTAAAAATTAGAACAATTTATAAGATTTTAACCAATCGAACTAAGGATAATAAAAAAAATGACAAAATCTGAGTTGATTGAAGCTCTTGCTCAAAAACAATCTCAATTAGCCTATAAAGATGTCGAATTAGCTGTAAAATCTATGCTGGATCTGATGGCTCTGACTCTTGCATCAGGTGAACGAATAGAGATTCGTGGTTTTGGTAGCTTTTCTCTTCATTACCGCCCACCTAGAACTGGTCGTAATCCTAAAACAGGTGATGCTGTTACTCTGGCATCAAAATATGTTCCGCATTTTAAACCTGGTAAAGAACTAAGAGAACGAGTTAATAAAACTCGTAGTAAAGAGATACTATAAGCTGAACTTATAAAAAGAATTATCCTTATTTTTACGATTGTTTTTGTGTTTTTTAAAATCTCTTTATCGTAATAGAGATAATTCTATTTTTTAGCGTTATACTATTAGCAATAGATTCTACTTGCTTGTTTATATCATAATTTTTTGTGTTAATTTTTTGATGTGAATATCATGCTGGTTTTGTACTATCTTTCTTTTTACATTTATTCATATAAATCGTTCGGAATAACACATGAAACGCTTGTTTAGCATTCTCATTTTATTATTATTTATGGCTTTCGGAGTAGCGATTGCTATTGTAAATGCTGATGAGGTCGTTTTTAATTATTATTATGGCAGTATCTCACAGCCACTCTCTATACTCCTGGTTGGAGCTATAATGCTAGGTGCTCTATTAGCCACACTTATTAATAGTCTGGTAATTTTAAGTCTACGTCATCAAGTACGTCGTGCTCAGAGACAACTTAAGAAATTAGATGAAAACCCAGTGGCCATCATTGAATCATCAGAACAAAAAACTTAAAATAATTATTTCAAATATAATTATGTCTCATCATAAAAATAGGCAAACTTACATTATATGATGGATAATTCACCATTATTTATAGTCTTACCTTTTTTCATTCTTGCATTTATGCTGGGCATTTTTTTTGGAAGAAAAAAAAATGAAAAAAATCCTTCATCTCCGTCCTCCTATATATTAAGTTCCGATTATTTTAAGGGACTCAATTACCTCCTTAATGAACAAACCGATAAAGCAATTAATGTATTTGTTGGTATGTTAGAGGTGGGTGAAGAAACCGTTGATACGCATATCTCACTAGGCAATCTGTATCGCCAGCGTGGTGAAGTAGAACAGGCTATTAAGATTCACCAGAATGTAATTGCAAAACCTTCCCTTAGTCTGGCCAAACGTAATGATGCGCTTTATGAACTTGCCAGAGATTTCATGAATGCCGGCTTATTAGACAGGGCAGAAAACCTGTTTCAGGAGCTCATTCAAAAGCAGTCTCATGTTACATCAGCATTAGAATACTTACTTTCTATTTTTCAGCAAGAGCATGATTGGGATAACGCTATTCTTGCGGCAAAGAAACTTGAATCTGCGTCTAATAAGTCATACTCACTGCAAGTTTCACATTTTTACTGTGAGCTGGCATTAATGAGTAAAAAAAATGGCAATTTAAAAGAAGCACTTAAGTTAGTAAAAAGAGCCTTAGGAACCGATAAACAATCAGTCCGTGCAAGCATTATAGAGGGTGAAATCCAACGTGATTTAAACAATTTTAAGGCGGCTACACGTGCCTATAGACGTGTTGAACAACAAGATTCTTTAATGATTTCTGAGATTCTTGAACCCTTATTACTTTGTTATAAAGAGTTAAAAAATTACAAAGAAATTAAATCTTACCTTGATCATGTGTTGGATAAGTATGAAGGAGTGACATCAGTTTTACTTTATGCTCAACAATTACAACACTCTATTGATGATAAAGCAGCTGCACTTTTTATCGTTGAGTCACTCCGTAAAAAACCCTCTATACGTGGACTGAGTTCTTTAATTAAAATGAGCTTAGACTTTACCAAAGGCACTGCACATGACAATCTTGTAATATTGCAGGAAATCACCAATAAACTACTGGAAGATAAACCGATATATCACTGTACTCAATGTGGATTTAACAGTAAGTCAATGTATTGGCATTGTCCAGGCTGTAAATCATGGAGCTCTATCAAGCCCATTCAAGGAATCGAGGGCGAGTAAAAAAGGATGAATATAATTTACAATAAAAGGCTTTTGTAAACAGTTAATCAATTTCTTAATTTGCAGGATAAAAATGTCATTAGTTAATGAGTCAAAAATAAATGGAGCGAAAATAATAGTTGCTTTAGATTTCAAAGATGAAGCTTCAACCATGGCTTTGGTAGAAAAACTAGAACCATCACTTTGCAGGCTCAAAGTTGGTAAAGAATTATTTGTCAGGTGCGGACCTGAATTAGTCAAAAAACTAATTAATAAAGGCTTTGATGTCTTTCTTGATTTAAAATTTCATGATATTCCAAACACAGTAGCTGCTGCCTGTCAGGCTGCAGCTGATATGGGGATATGGATGGTTAATGTCCATGCATCAGGCGGCCGTAAAATGATGCAGTTTGCACGAGAAGCAATTGACAAATGTGAACACAAACCTTTATTAATTGGTGTGACAATATTAACCAGTTTGTCCCGTCAGGATATCGCTGAAGTAGGTTTAGATATTGAACCCGCTGAGCAGGTTTTACGCCTGGCCAGATTGGCCAGGGATTCTGGTTTAGATGGAGTTGTCTGTTCTCCTCAGGAAGTACGTACGCTTAAACAGGAATTAGGACAAGACTTTTGTCTGGTGACTCCAGGAGTAAGACCTGCAGGTGCTGCAATTGGTGATCAACAACGAGTGATGACCCCATCTGAAGCTTTGCTTCAAGGTTCAGATTATTTGGTGATTGGTCGCCCCATCACAGCAAGCCCTGATCCTGTCATGGCCTTAGATAATATTATTGCAGAGTGTTCTTTGACTTAAGCAGCGACTCAGCGCACTGGCTTTGAAGACAGATACGCTGAATAGTGACTAACAAATAGATTCAGGATGACCGAACAACAAAGTACCCGCACTATGTCAGCGCAACACTTAGGTGCTCATTATTGGCTGAAATGCTCTATATAGTAATGCCTAAAGCATCGGCTACGCCTTTTCCATACTGCTGATCGGCTTTAAGACAGTTACTAATATGACGTTTCTGCACATCTATATCGGCACCACCTACAGAACGCGCCGTATTTTCAAAGAGTACCTGTTGTTGTTCCTTACTCATTAATCTGAATAAGTCGCCAGCCTGAGTATAGTAATCATCGTCAACTTCACGGTGATCCCAATGGTCAGCTGCACCAAATAATTCCAGCGCTGGTTCTTTGCTTTCTGGCTGTTCCTGCCATTCTCCCAGACCATTAGGTTCATAGCCTTTGGTACTGCCAAAATTGCCATCTACGCGCATGGCGCCATCGCGGTGAAAGCTATGGTATGGACAACGAGGCGCATTCACAGGGATCTGGGCATGATTAACGCCCAGACGGTAACGTTGTGCATCGCCGTATGAGAATAAGCGGCCCTGCAGCATTTTATCGGGTGAAAAACTAATACCCAGTACAACACTTGCTGGATTAAATGCAGCCTGTTCAACTTCAGCATGATAATTATCCGGGTTGCGGTTAAGTTCTAACACGCCAACATCAATAAGCGGGTAGTCTTTGTGCGACCAGATTTTAGTCAGGTCAAAAGGATGAAAACGGTAATCCTGTGCATCACTTTCGGGCATGATCTGTACTTTAAAATCCCAGCGTGGGTAATCACCATTTTCAATACTATCATATAAATCTTTTTGATGACTTTCACGATTCTTACCAATTAAAATATCTGCATCTTCATCGGTTAGATTTTCAATTCCCTGTTGTGTTTTGAAATGGAATTTTACCCAGAATCTCTCATTATCATCATTAATGAAGCTAAAAGTATGGCTGCCAAAACCGTGCATATGTCGATAAGTACGCGGGTTGCCTCGATCACTCATCAATATGGTTATCTGGTGTAGAGCCTCTGGTAATAAGGTCCAAAAATCCCAATTGTTTTGTGCACTACGCATATTGGTACGAGGATCGCGCTTAACTGCATGATTCAGATCAGGGAACTTAAGCGGATCTTTCAGGAAAAATACCGGTGTATTGTTACCGACCATATCCCAGTTACCTTCCTCGGTATAAAACTTAACCGCAAAACCACGAATGTCGCGTTCTGCATCAGCTGCACCACGTTCGCCGGCAACAGTAGAAAAACGTGCGAAGACGTCTGTTTTTTTACCTACTTCAGAAAAAAGGTTTGCCTTGGTGTATTTGCTGATATCATTAGTTACTGTGAATGTTCCATAAGCACCCGATCCCTTGGCGTGCATTCTACGTTCAGGGATAACTTCACGATCAAAGTGTGCGAGTTTTTCCAAAAACCAGATGTCCTGAAGCAGCATTGGACCACGCTTTCCGGCTGTCAGGACATTTTGGTTATCTGCGACGGGGCATCCGTTTGCCATTGTTAATTTCGATTTATTGTTCATTTCAATCTCCAGTTACATGTATGTATATACAACACACTTGTTGATATATGCGTTTTATAATAGACGTAATTAAAATACTTTTGAAATTGTTTGGAGCAATGATACTTATAGTTCTTTTCTATTAATCGCTAATATTAGTTAATTAGTCGACCCTGAAAAAAGACAATCTCAATGACACAATAGATTATCGTACAATATTGATTCTATTTTTATTGTTCATGATCAT
>JAHXIM010000001.1 GCA_025655635.1 gamma proteobacterium symbiont of Lucinoma myriamae
TTATGACAGGTAAGTCTTTGGCGAACCTTATGAGTGCTCTCATGAACCGATTAGTTCCGAGGTTGAGTTAAAAGGGGAACACTGATGGAATTATTATAAAGTGACAAAACGCTATTATTAATCTCAAAAGTTTCAGGTGAACGTTCCAGAATATCTGCTACTTTTGTTTTAATTTCATCATAAAGTGTTGCTATTTCAACTAATAGTTCTTCTGCATCAGAATCTTCAACTTGACCAACCCCCAACATTTTGCTGCCATTAATTAAAGAGTCCAAAACACGTTTGAAGGTTGCTGTATCCAGACCAAATCGCTGTGCACTTTGTGCTGCATCAGTATTACCCGACATCATCACTGAGATATTACCGCTAATTCGTTCAATAAACATTAATTGCTGAGTAGCCAGATAGACCTGGCGGGTAGGTGCATTATTATCAACCAGAATTTCTGCCACTTCATTCGATGCATTCAGCATATCGGGCATTTGTTCATTAATGCTTTTAATATCTTCTGATAAAACCAGAATGGTGTCCTGACTGTTTAAGATTGTATCAATATGACCCTTATAATCTTTCCAGCTTTTATTCAGTACGTCATAAACTTTTTTTGCACCCTCCGGCAAGGTGCTTTTTCCTGTTTCTTTATCAATATCAGACAGTAATATCATATTATTTCCAAACTCTTCCTGGTATTTCCGAAGAGTTACGAACGCTTCTGAATTACCCGCGGCAGCCAATGTTGCCGCTTTTGCCAGACCCTGAGATAAAACCCTCTGCTCAACAACAAGAGACAAGTATTGAGTGTCACGGTTTTCCTTGGTAAAAGCTAATCAATAGACAATAACCATGGCTACCACGAAGACTACCAAGAGTGTAAAGGGCAAATAGACGCTCTTTCTATTTGTAGTTTCACTTTGCATTTTTAATCCTCTCCTAAAAAATCATCACTTGCAGAGATTTCTATATTATTTTTAATTCGATATTTATTGTATTTGATAAACACTTCAAATCGTTCATTTCACTTTTAAATCATCCCAGTTAATTTGCAACATTAAGAAAATCCCTACTCTCAATAAGCTGCTGCATATTAAAGATAATCCAGTTTTCACCATCCAATTTGTAGCCACCGCGATAATAGTTCTGCCATTTCGCATTACGTCCTATTTTTGGATCAAAATTAGTTTGGTCAAAGTATTTCATACCATAGATTTCATCCACAATCAGGCCTGCATTCAATTGTTCTCTGGCAATCGATAGAACACGTGTTTCTCGTCTTATCGGGGTTAATAGTTCGCCAAGGAAACCTTGCAAATCAAAAATTGGTAATAAATTTCCACGGATGTTAGCAATTCCACGAACCCATTCTTTACTACCGGGCACTTGTGAGACTGCAGGATATTTCATAATTTCCCGAACAAATTCCATAGGGACAACAAAATTATAGTCGCCAATACGAAAGCCGATACCTGACCAAAGATTCTTCACATTTTCTTCAAGGGGCAGCGGTGCAGCATTGCTTTGACTGTATTCTTCCATCTGCTGCAGCAGTTGGATAATTTGTTGTGGATTTTGTGGCTCTTGACTCATTTTATCAGGCCAGTAATAGGCTATTAACTTCTTGAATCAAATCATCTGCCACGAAAGGTTTTGTTATATACCCCTTGGCCCCTTGTCTCTCTGCCCACATTTTGTCTGTCTTTTGATCTTTTGTCGTTACCATTATAACTGGAATATTTGCCGTAGAATCTTGTTTATTGAGCTGTCGTGTTGCTTGAAAACCATTAAGTTCCGGCATAATAACATCCATAAGAATCAAATCCGGCATAAGCTTTGTTGCTTTTTCTACACCCTCTTTGCCGTTTACAGCAACTGATATTTTATGCCCTTGTTTTTCTAATGCAATGGAAATTATATGTGTCTCTGTAGGTGAATCATCCACAACAAGAATATGTGCCATTTTAAAAATCTCTCTTTATAGCAATTAGTAGTAAGTAAGTTATTTATTTAACAGAATGAAATAGTTCTGATTTATGCAACATTTTATTAAACATATTGAGTAATAGCACCCAGTAATTCATCTTTAGTAAATGGTTTAGTTAAGTATTGCTCAGACCCTACAATTCTACCGCGAGCACAGTCAAACAAACCATCTTTACTGGATAACATGATGACAGGGGTATTTTTGAACATTTTGTTGTTTTTAATAAGTGCGCAAGTTTGGTATCCATCTAACCTGGGCATCATAATATCAACAAAGAATACTCGGGCGATGTTCCAATATCTTTGCTAATGCTTCAAAACCATCTGTTGCTGTAAACACTTCACAACCCGACTTTTTTAATAAAGTTTCGGCTGTACGACGAATTGTTTTACTGTCATCAATGACCATCACTTTCAAGCCATTTAAAACAGTTGTATCAGAAGTTCCCACTTAGCCCCCAAAAATTGTAATTGAAAAGTATATCGGTTCAATAAACCCTATTTTTAGCACAACTTGGGAATACATACCATAGTTTTTAATAATTCTTTTACTAAAACTGTGTAACACATTATAAAACAAAAAAAATATGCCGATATTTATTGACATTATGGATAAATATAAGCGCTACAAATTAACTCCATAAATATCCAGGTTATGCTTTATTCGCATTTGATAAAACATTTTTGTCACTATTCAATGTCTCATTTGAAAAAAGAAACGACATACTTAACGTTGATTATTAAGAAATATCCACTAAGTAGTTGCTCATTTTTTATATACAATTCTAATTTTATTACCACATGTTCAATATAAAACCTGGAAATATTTATTTTTTAAGACGTTACCCGCTATAATAAAAAATAATCAAAACATTCTATATAAGAGAAATTTATGGCCATAAAACTTGGTATTGTGATGGATTCAATCCAGTCCATCAATATTAAAAAAGACAGCAGCTTTGCTATGTTACTGGAAGCCCAGCGACGGGGCTATGAAATCTACTATATGGAAATGTCTGATTTATTTATTGAAAATAATCAGGCCAGAGCGTTTACGCAACGATTACGGGTAGCTGAGGATAAAAATAACTGGTATCAGTTTACCGCCGGTACACTATCAGATGAGCATACTGAAAAAACAGCGGATATTATGCCATTAGTCATCGATCTGTCTGAACTGGACACTATTTTAATGCGCAAAGATCCTCCTTTTGATATGGAGTATATATATGCCACCTATATTCTCGAAATGGCTGCACAGTCTGGTACATTAGTGGTTAACAACCCCAAATCATTGCGTGATGCCAATGAAAAATTATTTACTCATCAATTCCCTGATTGTACAGTGCCCACTTTAGTCAGCCGCAATAAAGAACAATTTAAACAATTCTTAACTCAACATAAGGATATTATTGTCAAGCCTTTGGGTGGTATGGGCGGGCATTCTATCTTCAGAATTAAAGAAAATGATCCCAATCTCAATGTGATTCTGGAAACTATGACAGATCACGCCAGTCAATATATCATGGCACAACGCTTTATCCCTGAGATTTCTCAGGGTGATAAACGCATTCTTATTATCAATGGCACACCAGTTGATTATGCTTTAGCTCGTATTCCGCCAAAAGGTGAAACACGCGGTAATCTGGCCGCGGGTGGTACAGGTCAGGGGATTCCTCTAAGTGAACGTGATTACTGGCTATGCGAACAAGTGGCTCCCCGATTAAAAGAAATGGGCTTAATTTTTGTCGGTATGGATGTTATTGGTGACTACGTTACCGAAATCAATGTCACCAGCCCAACCTGCATCAGAGAATTAGATTCACTCTACCATTTAAATATCAGTGCCTTATTAATGGATGTCATCGAAGAAAAAATTGCCGGGAAAGCGGCTGGTGTCAGCCTTGAAAATTAGCATAACAGTCGTTTTATCGATTTTCTTTATTTTATTGATAACAGCCTGCCACCCTGATAAGGACAACAACGGGCTTTATCAGCAACAATTATTCAGCTTTGGTACACTGATTGATATCAGCATCCTGAGTGATGAACCTGAGCAGGCAAAACAGGCGATCAATATCATCAGCACTGAATTTGACCAGCTGCATGCTCACTGGCATCCATGGCAAAACGGCGCATTGGGGCAGATAAATAAGAAATTTTCGAGTAGCAATTTTTTTTCCAGCACTTCATCAATCATTAAACTCATTCAAGACAGCAAGCAATTATCAGAACAAAGTAATGGCTTATTTAACCCCGCTATTGGACAGCTGATTAAACTCTGGCAATTTGATCAACTTGAAAATGAACAATATCAATTCAAGTTGCCTGACGCAGAAAAAATCCAGACATTAATACAACAAAACCCTCAGATGCAGGATATTGCAATTGATAAATCCCAAATTAAAAGCGACAACTCATCTGTTGTGCTTGATTTTGGTGCTTTTGCCAAAGGCGCGGCAATTGAACAAATGATACATATTCTTAAAGAGCGTAATATCAACAACGCCTTAATTAATGCCGGCGGCGATCTCAAAGTCATAGGCTCAAAGAATGGCAAAGCCTGGCGTATTGGTATAAAAAATCCTGCTAATGCTCATGATCCATCAGCAAAATCAATCATCGCAGCTATTAGTCTGAATAATAATGAAGCACTCTTCACCTCAGGAAATTACGAGCGTTTTTTTGAATTTGAAGGCCAGCATTATCACCATATCATTGATCCTCGAAGCGGCTATCCGGCACGGGGCACACAGTCTGTCACTGTATTATCAAATGATGCAGCTCTGGCTGATGCGGCATCAACCGCACTGTTTATCGCTGGACCTGAACTATGGCCTGAAATTGCAAAAAAGATGGGGATTCAATATGTTATGCTAATGTCTGATGATAATAAAATTTACCTGTCACCGGCCATGGCTGAGCGTATTGAATTATTTACCGATATAAAACCCATTATTATAAAATAAATGTAACTATTTACTGTATATTTCTTAATCACAAGTGTTACATTTATTTCAACCACACCTTAGAGACAAAAACATTGCTCACAATTGGCAAAGTCATATTCAAAGCCACGGATATTATTATCCTCTTTGCAGCCTGTGCTCTAACAGTCTGGCTTTACTCTATTTTCTGGTTTGACAGCACTCAACACGGAGAAGCGGAAACATTATTAGTTCAATTTGCCGATAATCCACCCACTGAATATTCTCTGAGCGAAGAGAGAGTGATTACTGTAGAAGGTAAGATCGGCAGCAGCTTAATTGAAATCAAACAGGGTAAGGCACGCTTTATTCATTCATCTTGTCGCAATCAATTTTGCGTATTTCATGGCTGGCTCAGCGTTTCAGGTGACACTGCAGCTTGTTTGCCTAATCGTATCAGTATTAGTTTAAAGGGTGCATTTAGTGATTATGATGCTATAGCAGGTAGTCAATGAAACTACATTTCACGACAAATCATCAGGATCACCGGGTGGCATTATTAGCCGCTTTAGCGATTACCATTCATATTATTGAATCAGCATTTCCCAGTCCCTTACCTGGAGTAAAACCTGGGCTTGCCAATGTCATTACCTTGTTTACATTTTTAAGATACGGCTGGCAAACTGCCCTGCAGGTCAGCTTACTGCGAGTGTTTATCAGCAGCTTGGTATTAGGTACATTTTTATCACCCACTTTTTTATTGAGCCTTAGTGGCGCCTTATTAAGTTTGAGCAGTCTTTTTTTATTACAATTACCTTTTCGTCAATTTTTTTTGCATCAGTATCAGCCCAGTGCCATAGGTTATGCCGTCATCGCATCTGTCACTCATATGAGCGGACAATTCCTGGTTGCATGGTATTTTTTCATTCCACATCCTGGTTTATTCAAACTATTACCCATTTTCATTACTTTTGCCGTGATACTTGGTGTTGTTAGCGGTATAATCACTCAGCTGTTAATAAACCGGATTCAGCAACGATAGCCGTGACTAATAATAGATAATGACGCTCTATGGCAATAAAAACCAACAAAAAAACTTCAGTAAAAAAAGTGCTATCTTATAAAAATAGTGTATCTCATTCTGCACTACACAGTAATGAGCACCTGATCACCGCTTTTTTTATCACTGTGTTGCTGCATAGTACGATTATTTTTGGCATTTCATTTAGTATTCCTTCATCTAAAAAGTCTCAAACCAACCAGACACTCGATATAGTATTAGTCAAAACAGAAGCAGAAGAAGCAGAAAAAGCACCTGAAGAGCCTGACTTCCTTGCTCAGGCCGATCAAAAAGGCGGTGGTGAACTCAAAGAAAAAGCAAAGCCTACCAGTAAAAATCCCGGAGCTACTCCAAGTGAAGGCAATGCCCTGCAAAATAAACCAAAAACTTCATTGAAGCCAGTACCTGAGGTGGTAACAAATAAGTCCATTTTATCCACCCCAAAACCCAGTCAGTTAAAAGCCAAAAAACTGGTCAGGAAAAAACAACCTAAGCCGAAAAGATCAGCCGATTTACTCGCCAATTCCATAGCCGAACTGCAGCAGCAAATTATTGATAAAGAAGCAATGCTGGATGAGCAGACAAAACTCTATGCAAAAAGCCCGAAGGCAACTTATATTACAGCATCCACCCGACGAACTCAGGATGCAATGTATCTGCTTTCATGGACAAAAAAAATTGAAAGAATTGGTAATCTTAACTATCCTGATAAGGCAAGAAGAGACAAGCTGGAAGGTCAATTAGTGCTCTCTGTTGCAATTGCTCCTGATGGTCATATTCTCAAGATTCGCATTAGTAAGTCATCCGGCCATAAAATTCTGGATGATGCTGCCAAACGTATTGTTGAATTAGCAGCTCCCTTTGCTGCAGTTCCAAAAGATGTGTTACAAGGTAATAACCGATTAGTTATTACCCGAACCTGGCAGTTCACACATAATTCAGGGAAAAGTTTCTCTTATAAATAAAATGTGTCCCTCTGACCTATAAAAGATATTAAATCAATGAACCTAACCAATAATTTTATTATTGCCATGCCCGGCCTGGCTGATCCCCTGTTTGAAAAAAGCGTCAGTTATATTTGCCAGCATACAGAGCGAGGAGCCATGGGGCTAACGATTAATCGCCCGACAGATATCACCTTTAGCCATTTTTTATCTCAACTTGATATCCCATTAACGGATGAAACACTGGCAGAAACACCTATTTATCTCGGTGGTCCTGTTGAAACCGGGCATGGTTTTATTTTACATAGTAATGATACCGAGCTGGGCAGCTGGTCCCAAACACTAAAAATTAATGACGCAATTTCTCTGAGTTCATCCAAAGATATTTTGCTCGCCATTGCCAAAGGAGAAGGCCCTTCCCACTTCCTGATCACCTTAGGTTATTCTGGTTGGAGTAAAGACCAGCTCGAAAATGAAATGCAGAAAAACTCCTGGCTCAATGTGGTCGCCGATAATGAAATTATTTTTAACACTCCTTCAAATAAACGCTGGGAAAGAGCCGCAATGAAACTAGGCATTGATATTAACCTGATTTCAGGTGACATTGGACATGCCTGATTATCCTATAACGGCTACCTTTCTTGGCTTTGATTATAGCCAGAATAAAATTGGCATTGCTGTGGGGCAGCGTCTTACTGGCACTGCCAGTTCATTGACCACTCTTATCTCTCACAACAAAAAAATAGACTGGCCTGGGATTGAACAATTAATAGAGCAATGGCGCCCTATTGCCTTTATTATTGGCCTGCCTCTGACCATGGATGGTGAAGAACAGGAAACCACTGATGCTGTGAAAATCTTTGGCAATCAACTCAATGAACGGTACAATCTTCCCATACACTTTATGGATGAGCGCCTGACATCACGAGAAGCCAGTCATCTATTAGGGTATGAGGGACTGACATCGCCCAGGCGTCATAGCAAACCCGGGAAAAAAGTGAAAAAAAAGAAACAATGCGGGCATGATATTGACCAACTTGCCGCCCAGCTGATATTACAAAGCTGGCTGAATGAAACTGGATAGGTATAAATGACAATCACTTCTGAAACAGCTCCGCTGGAATTAAATAACCCTCTCGCACTTGATGCCTTACTCGACACAATGCATCAGGCAATAAAATCTAAAATAGCGCACTTTGAAAAAGAAGATGTGGTCATGATCGGTATCCATACCGGTGGCTTCTGGATTGCCGAAAAACTCTATGAAAAACTGGGAATTACTGCACCTCTTGGCAGTTTAAATATTTCTTTTTATCGTGATGACTTTACTAAAATTGGCTTGCATCCCGAAGTCAAACCTTCCCAGCTGCCAACAAGCCTGGATGATAAACATATTATTTTAGTCGATGATGTGCTGTTTACCGGCCGAACTGTACGTGCAGCCTTAAATGAAATTTTCGATTATGGCAGACCGGCTTCAGTCACACTGGCAGTATTACTTGATCGTGGTGGACGTGAACTGCCCATTTATGCCGATATTATTGGCCAAAAGGTCACTCTGGAGCCAGGCCAGCAAATTAAGCTTTGCGGTCCTAGCCCATTACAACTGGTGCAAAATAAGTGCTAACTAAGAATATAAATTATACAAGGCAAGGCTATGATTGCAAAAAATATTCAGCTTGATGAACAAGGACGCTTAAAACACTTCCTCTCAATCGAAGGATTTAAACGTCAGCATTTAGTCAATATTTTAGATGCTGCCGAACCTTTTGCTAATGTTCATGAACAGGCGGTAAAAAAAGTTCCTCTATTACGCGGCAAAACCATTGTTAATTTATTTTTTGAAGCCAGCACCCGAACCAGAACCACCTTTGAACTGGCAGCCAAACGTCTCTCTGCTGATGTGCTTAATATCAATATTATTACTTCAGCAACCAGTAAAGGTGAAAGCCTGCTGGATATGCTGCACAATTTAGAAGCCATGCATTGTGATATGTTCATCGTACGCCATAATCAAAGTGGTGCAGCTCACCTGATTGCCCAACATGTTTCACCTCATATCAGCGTCATCAATGCTGGTGACGGATGCCATTCACATCCATCACAAGCTATGCTGGATATGTTTACTATCCGCCGTCATAAAAAAGAATTTGCCAATTTAACTGTTGTCATTGTCGGTGATATTTTACATTCCCGGGTTGCACGCTCACAAATCCATGCCCTGAATACACTGGGTGTGACAGAGGTAAGAGTCGTTGGCCCTAAAACTTTAATCCCAACACAAATCGAAACACTTGGCGTACACGTCTATCATGATATGCAGACGGCATTAGTCGGTGCTGATGTAATTATTATGCTGCGTCTGCAAAAAGAGCGTATGCAGGGTGCACTACTACCCAGTGAAAATGAATATTATCATCAATACGGTTTGACCGAAAAAAAATTAAGTTATGCAAAGTCCGATGCCATTGTCATGCATCCCGGGCCAATTAACCGGGGTGTAGAAATTGCTTCAAGTATTGCTGATGGCCCACAATCCGTTATTCTGGAACAAGTCACTAACGGCATTGCCATACGCATGGCAGTGATGTCTCAAACACTGGGACGAAGCAGTGGAGGAAATGCCTAATGTCTGATATTACTCAATTGACTTCAGCTCTGTCATCAAACCGACCAGCTATTAGTATTATCAATGGCCGTGTGATTGACCCTGCTAATCACATTGACAAGCAAATGGATATTCATCTGCAATATGGAAAAATCATTGCTCTGGGTGATGCCCCCGATAACTTTAATGCCCAACAGGTCATTGATGCCAGCCAGCAAATTGTTTGTCCCGGGCTTATTGACTTACGCTTTCGCCTGCGTGAACCCAGTTATGAAACAAAAGGTACGATTGCATCAGAAACGAAGGCCGCTGTTGCCGGTGGGGTGACCGCATTGTGCTGCCCGCCTGATACCGTTCCCATTATTGATAATGCCGCTATGGTCAAGTTAATACGCCTTAAGGCTGAAACCGAAGGGGTCGCTAAGGTGTTTGCACTCAGCGCTCTGACACAGCAATTAAAAGGCGAAAAACTCAGTGAAATGCGTGAATTAAAAGATGCCGGCTGTGTCGGCACAACCAATGCTTTACAGCCGGTAAAAAGCACCTTAGTCATGAGAAGAGCACTTGAGTATGCTGCCAGTCATGATATTACCGTATTTATTCAGGCTTTTGATCCCTGGCTCAGCGATGGCTGCGCCCATGAAGGTGCAGTCAGTACTCGACTGGGCTTAGCGGGTATCCCTGTTTGTGCCGAAACCATTGCCATTGCAAGGGATCTGCAGCTGATTGAATTAACCGGTGCAACAGCCCATTTTTGCCAGCTCTCCAGCGCCAAAGCAGTACAGTTAATAAAACAGGCTCAGGAAGATGGCTTGCCCGTCACCGCTGATGTGACCACACATCATTTACATTTGACAGAAATGGATATTGGTTATTTTGACAGCAATTGCCATGTTATCCCCCCTTTAAGAACTCAACGGGATCAGGATGCGTTACGTCATGCTTTAAAATCAGGGGTTATCAGCAATATTGTTTCTGATCACCAGCCTCATGGCAGTGATGCTAAACTAGCCCCTTTTGCCGAAACAGAGGCTGGTATCAGCGGAGTGGAAACCCTCTTGCCTTTAGCCTTAAAAATGATTGATGATCAAGCGATGCAGCTCAGCGATGTGCTTGCCCTTCTTACATCACAACCAGCAAAAACACTTGGTCTTCAGGAAGGTACACTGAGTATCGGTAGTGATGCGGATATTTGTATTTTTGATCCCCAGGAATATTGGGTCGTTGATCGGGAAAAACTGCTAAGCCAGGGAAAGAACACGCCCTTTCATAGCTGGGAACTAAAAGGTAAAGTGAATTATACCTTCAAGGCTGGTGAAATGGTTTTTCAAAGCAATAAATAATGTCACTATTCTGTGTATCGTATAAAAAAGCCTATGGTTGCTTAACACGTGGTATTAAGAAATACACACTGAATAGTGGTAAACGTCAATTAAAACCCACCTTCACAATGAGTTCCCATCAGGTTAGACTATGATCTTCAATTCGCAATTTTGGAAATAACAATGAG